>DATEIL010000079.1:0-19657 GCA_035279085.1 Nitrososphaera sp. | reverse complement strand
AAATTCTGCGTTAGAGCGTACGATTAACAAAGTTTTGTCGCTGAAGGAAGCAGATCTGATTTCCCAAATAGATTCTGCTTATCAGGAATCGCTGAACAATATTGAATCTTCTCAGGGCAAACTCGAGGTAGAGCGCACAAGGATTGTAGAAGCCTCAAAAAAACAGGCCGAGAACCTCAAGCGCCAGGTGGTAGGCTCCAGCAGGCTGTCCACCCGCAACCAGGAGCTTTTAATGATTGAAAACGCCGTCAACAGCGCTTTTGAGCAGGCAAGGAAAAAGCTTGCATCTTCCGGCGACAAGGAGAGCTACAAGTCATTGATGACAGGCATTATTGAAGAAAGCATCTCGTCCATAGGCTCGGGCGAGGTCACAATCGAGTCCAACAAAGCCGATGCCGAGCTGGTGAAAAAGATAGCGACAGACCTGCAGAAAAAGAATTCCAAGGTCAAGATCAACGTGTCTGCCCAGCCAATCAGCGTCATTGGAGGTGTCAGGGTAAAATCCGGAGACGGCAGCATGTCCTACGACAATACCTTGGATTCTCGCATTGAACGGCTCAAACCTTTAATAAGGAAAAACATAGCCCAGATGCTGAGAGGAGAGGAATAGATAGAACATGGTAGCTAAGGGAAGAATCGTCTGGATCAGCGGCCCGGCAGTCAAGGCAGACGGCATGTCTGCTGCAAAGATGTACGAGACAGTCGAGGTAGGCGAATCAAAGCTCATAGGCGAGGTTATCCGGCTAACAGGCGACATTGCATTTATCCAGGTATACGAATCCACATCTGGCCTCAAGCCCGGAGAGCCAGTGGTCGGAACTGGGCAGCCGCTTTCGGTGCTTTTGGGCCCCGGGATCATTGGCAAGATTTACGACGGTATACAGAGGCCTCTTGACGAAATTGCGGCAAAGTCCGGAGCCTTCATCGGAAGGGGCGTCACCACGACTCCGGTTGACATGAAAAAGAAATACAAGTTCAAGCCGGTAGTCAAAAAGGGCGATGAAGTAGGACCCGGCTCGATCCTGGGCACTGTCGAAGAGACTCCGCTCTTGACCCACAGCATATTGGTTCCACCGAACCACCCTGCTGGCAGCAAGCTTACAGACGTTGCAAGCGAAGGCGACTATGACATTGAGCACGTGATCGCAACTGCCGAGAAGAGCGGCCAGAAATTCCCGCTAAAGATGTATCACAAGTGGCCCGTAAGGAGGCCAAGGCCGTACGCAGAGCGCTACGACCCGACTGTCCCACTGGTCACTGGCCAGCGCGTAATTGACACCTACTTCCCGATTGCAAAGGGTGGAACAGGGGCTATCCCCGGCGGCTTTGGCACGGGCAAGACAGTCACGCTGCACCAGATCGCAAAGTGGGCCGATTCCAAAGTCGTAGTATACATTGGCTGCGGCGAGCGTGGCAACGAAATGACCGAGGTGCTTGTAGAGTTCCCGCACCTTATAGACCCGCGCTCCAACAGGCCATTGATGGAAAGGACGGTCCTTGTGGCAAACACGAGCAACATGCCCGTGGCAGCCAGAGAGGCATCCATTTACACTGGAGTCACCATGGCGGAATACTACCGCGACATGGGCTTTGACGTGGTGCTTGTGGCAGATTCTACCAGCAGGTGGGCAGAGGCACTCCGTGAAATGTCCGGCCGTCTCGAAGAGATGCCGGCAGAAGAAGGCTACCCATCATACCTTGCTTCCAGGCTGGCAGAATTTTACGAGCGCGCGGGCAGGGTAAGGGCGCTGGGCTCTCCTGACAGGGCAGGCTCTGTCACCCTGGTAGGCGCGGTTTCTCCGTCAGGCGCAGACTTTACAGAGCCGGTCACGACACACACTATCAGGTTCATCAAGACCTTCTGGGCCCTTGACACCAGGCTTGCGTATTCGAGGCATTACCCATCTATCAACTGGATGCAGTCGTACTCGGGTTATCTTGAAGACGTAAGCAAGTGGTGGAAGGAAAACGTCACAGGCGAATGGTACGACCTGAGGGCAGAATCCTACCATGTGCTCCAGAGGGAAGACACCCTGAAGGAAATCGTCAGGCTGCTGGGCCCCGAGGCTCTGCCGGACGAAGAAAAGCTTGTGCTTGAAGTCGCTAGGATGGTCAAGATCGGAATATTGCAGCAAAACTCGTTTGACAAGGTAGACACTTACTGCAGTCCTGAAAAACAGGTAAAGCTGGTAAAACTGATGGTAAAGTTCTACAAGGAGGCGCAAAAGGCGCTCAAGGCCGGTACGCCACTTGCTGACATCAGGGCTATGCCAGTAATCCCTTCACTGCTCAAGGCAAAGTTCGAAATTCCAGAGGATCAACTGAGCAAATTGAATGACCTTGACAAAGAGATAGACAGGCAGTTCAACAAGAGTACAAGTACCGAAGCAGCGCCGATGCAGAGGAGCGGGTAGTAGTAGAGGAGATAGAGGAGAAGAAAAATGCCAGAGACAACAGCAGGCGTTGAATACACAAAGGTCGCCGAGATCAAGGGGCCTCTGATGATTATCGACGGCATCACCAAGGCTTCCTTTGACGAGCTTGTGGAGATCGAAACTTCGGAAGGCGAACGCAGGCTCGGCAGGGTCCTCGAAGTAGGCTTTGGGAAGGCGGTGGTACAGGTGTTTGAAGGCACTACCGGTCTTACCATTACAGGCACAAAGGCCCGTTTTATCGGCAAGACGATGGAAATGCCGGTATCGCAGGAGCTGCTGGGCAGGGTATTTGACGGCCTTGGAAGGCCAAACGACGGCCTGCCAGACCCGATCGCAGACAAGTTCCTCGACGTCAACGGCGAGCCCATGAATCCTGAGAGGCGAGAATATCCGACTTCGTTTATCCAGACAGGCGTATCAGTCATTGACGGCATGCTCACCCTTGTGCGGGGCCAAAAGCTCCCGATATTTTCCGGCTCCGGCATGCCCCACAACATCCTCGCTGCGCAGATTGCAAGGCAGGCGGCAGTAGTCGGGACAAAGGAAGACTTTGCCGTGGTCTTTGCCGCTATCGGTGTGCAGTACTCTGAGGCGCAGTACTTTAAGCGCAGCCTCGAGGAATCCGGCGCACTGAGGCGGTCTGTCCTGTTCCTCAACCTGGCAGACGACCCTGCAATCGAGAGAATCATCACACCCCGCGTCGCCCTCACAGTAGCAGAATACCTCGCATTTGACCTAGGCATGCACGTGCTTGCAATTCTTACAGACATGACCAACTATGCTGAAGCCCTCAGGGAAATCAGCGCGGCAAGGGAAGAAGTGCCTGGAAGAAAAGGCTATCCTGGATACCTATACACGGACCTGGCAAACAACTACGAGCGCGCAGGCAGGATAAAAGGCAAGAATGGAAGCGTCACGCAGGTGCCAATCTTGTCAATGCCAGCAGACGACATTACCCACCCGATCCCTGACCTCACCGGATACATCACGGAAGGCCAGATAGTGCTTGGAAGGGACCTGTTCAGAAAGGGCGTATATCCGCCGGTCAACGTGCTCATGTCGCTATCGCGTCTAATGAAGGACGGAGTCGGCGAGGGCAAGACAAGGTCCGACCACATGGAAGTTGGCAACCAGATGTATGATGCTTATTCAAGGGCTCAGGAAGTCAGAGCACTTGCAGAAATTGTCGGCAGGGCCGGCCTTACTGGCGTGGACCTGAAATACTTGGACGCCGGCGACATGTTTGAGCAGCAGTTCCTAAAGCAGGCCGCGGACGAGAACCGGAACCTCGACGAGACGCTGGGCCGGGCCTGGGACGTGCTCTCCAGCCTTCCAGAAGGCGAGCTGACCAAGATAAAGGAAAAGCACGTAAAGCAATACTACAAGGCGAAATAAAGCGACATGTCATTTGGAAGACGGGTCTCTGCAACAAAAATTGAGCTCATAAAGATAAGGCGCTCGATGCAGGTGGCCAAGATGGTCCACAAAATCCTGGACGACAAGCGCGAAGTACTGCTCAAGAAAATCGACGAGATGATCGAAGAAGCCAACAAGGCCAGAGAGGACATCTGGACTCCTCTGGGCGAAATCTATTCTTCAGTCTACCAGGCATACATGTCCCTTGGCACCACCACTCTGGAATCGATATCTGATTCCACTCCAAGCGTCATGGAAGTCGATGTCAACGTGAGGCGCATCGTGGACGTAAAAATCCCGACGCTCCAGGTCAAGACAAGGGAGGGAGGGCAGTCGCTGTCCTACGGCTTTGTAGAGACCAACGCTTCGGTTGACAAGGCGGCGAAGCTAATAAAGAACATGCTGCCCGGCGTCTGCAAAGCGGCGGAGTACGAAAACGCAATATTTTCACTGGCAAAGGAACTCGAGCGCACGCAGAAGCTTATCAACGCGCTTGAATACGTCATCATCCCGCAGTACCAGGACGGGATTTCATTTATCAAGGCGACCCTTGAAGAGCGGGAGCGTGAGGAATTTGTGAGGCTCAAGAAGGTTAAAGTAGTCCTTGACAAGAAAAAGATGGCAGAGGCGGAGGCTTCAGCAGCGAAATGACAGAAATTTCAAGCCATGTTGAAAAGGCCAAGTCCCAGCTCAAGTCGGAACGGGACTCTCTGGTCCAAAAGATCAAAGAAGAGATTTCAGCAAACAAGCGCAAGGCTCTCGCAAAGGTCTAGCGCTTTTTTCCATTTTTCCTTACTTTCACCTCGGATGTGTAGATAATATTAAATATGGCTGTAAGCGTTCGGAGTTTGGATATGAAGGGACGTGCGATCTTTGTTGTACCAGTTCTCGCAGCAATAGCCATCGCGGGCTTTATGGCAGCAAACCCGGCAGCATTTGCGCAGGATAGTGCGGCACCTGCTGCAGGCGAATCAAGCTCATTCAAGTTTATTGCGGCAGGCATGGCGTTCGGTCTGGCAGCGCTTGGTGCGGGCTTTGGCCTTGGTTTCGTAGGCGCAGCGGGTCTGGCAGCAATCAGCGAAAACCCCAAGATGCAGTCAAGTGTCTTCATTATCGTAGGTATGGTCGAGTCAATCGCTATCTACGGTATAGTCATGATGTTCATCATCTTGGGCCAGTAAGAAGAAAAAAATAAGAAAAAACCACAACGCCCGATTTTTGGGCGACATATCTTTTCTCTCTCTTTATATCTATCTCGTTCTGTTTTTCCTAAGCGTAATACAGTCTTAGAACATGCTCTAGATTCCGTTCAAACTTTGCCTCGTCTCCGACGCTCTGCAGAGCTCTTGCACGTTTTGATATCTGGTTCTTGCCCAGTTTGAACTGCCTTATGCATGCCTTGATGTCTCGCATGTCGCTTTCTGCTAGCTTTTCAATCTTTGTAGCTACAATGTCAAGCGGGTGAAGCGCGCGCAGATCAATCCTATTCAGAAGCCCGGCGCTAACCTGCATGCTGGCTTTAATGTAGTCGTCCGGAAGCTGCTGGCCAAAGACTTTGCCTCCATTCCATATGTGGACCTGGAATCCATTTGGCGGCGGAATGGCGGCGCCTGCCCCTGCTGCTGTTGTTGTAGTAGCGGTGGTGGCAGCAGTATTCGTATTCGTGGTGCATGCCCTTTCAAATGCCACAAGGTCGTCGCTATCCGGCCCTGTAAAGTCAAGGTGGACGGTGGGCGGCTTGAGTTCAAGCAGTGCCAGCGCAGTGTCTCCTGCGCCAACAAGCGTTATCTTTCTATCGGCTGCGGGGATTGCCTTGTCCGCGTTGGCTAGGAATTTCAGCAGTGCCTGTCTGTCCGGCATGTGATCAACAACAACAACAGCATCAACATATGCGTATGTTAATGCCATGCCACCCGCTTAATACCACATCGATTCTGGCTGCGGAAAATCCGCATCGAAAATTAGGAAAGGATTTTAAAGAGATAGGATTCTCCACCTACTGGAAATGGGACTGGCCAAGCTGATGAAGGCAACCATAGTCCTGCCTAGGATGGAAACGCAGGAGGCCGTAAGCAGGCTGGCAGAACTAGAGTGGTTCCACCCAATCCATAGCGCTTCTGAACACCTAAACCCGTTTTACGACGACTTGCTCCTAAAGGCCCAAAAGCTATACCAGGACATTGACGAAGTTGTAAAGGCCCTCGGCATCCCGCCGGAGACCGGCGTCATGGCCACAATGTTCAAGGGCGCGCCAAAGGGCAAGACCGAATACTCTGTTGACGATATCCAGGGCTTCATCGCCGACCTCGAAGACAGGGAGGCAAAACTGCTCGAAGGGCCGAAAAAGGTGCTTGAAGGGCGCAACAAGATAACAAGGCAGCTCGAGGAATACTCCAACCTCCAGTCAATCGTGGAAACTGCAGGCACTCTGAGCCTCGATCTGAGGCGCTTTGGCACGCTACAGAACTTTTTTGCCAACATCTTTATCGTCGATTCAAAGGACGAAGCAGAAATCCGCAAGAGCCTTGAAGACCTTGCAGTCTATTCTTCAAAGCTCAACGAGAACAAGACTGCGCTTACAATTGTCGGGTCTTCCGAAGATGGCGAGCGGATCCTAAAAGTCCTGCGCAGTTTTGGCGTTAACCCTCTCCAGATCCCGGCAAACATGCCCCAGAACCCGAGCGAGGCATATTCTCTTGCCAAGCAAAAGGTCAAGGAGCTGGAAGCCGAATCGGAAAAAATAGACAAGGAAGTAGAAAAGACCAAGAAGGACATCATTGCAAAGTTGCTGTCGCTTCAGGAGGCTGCAAGGATGGCCAAGGACGTCTTGGAAATCACGCGCAAGCCCGGAGGCACCAAGAACTTTGCGGTAATCGAAGGCTATATCCCGCAGGAAATGGAGAAAAAATTCCAAAAGCTGACATCTGACTATGTTTCGGTAGTCGAAGATGCCAACCTGTCGGTCGACTCCCACCATGACCACGAAGGAGACCACAGAAGGGAAGTACTCCCGACCCTGCTCACAAGCAAAAAATACACGCAGAACTTTCAGGTAATCACTGAGACGCAGGGCCTGCCAAGGTACGGCGAAGTCGACCCAACTCCAATTATCGCTTTTGTCTGGCCAGTATTTTACGGCCTAATGTTTGCAGACCTGGGCCACGGGCTATTGCTGTTTGGCCTCGGCATGCTGTTTCGCGCAAGGGGTGCCGGACGGCTCCGTGTATGGGGAACGCTCATTGCGGCAAGCGGGCTTGCGGCAGCAATAGCCGGGCTTGGGACAGGTGAAGTTTTCGGGTTCCACATGTCTGAAATCGAGCCGTTGTCGTTCATACCTGATGCACTGCCATTTGTAGGCCTGCTGTCGGTATCAGAGCTCACGTTTGACGAGGTAATCAAGATACTCAAGGTGTCAGTCGCAATAGGCATTATCCACCTGCTCATGGCTTTCTTCCTGAGGCTACGGGCAAACCTCAAGCTGGGAGACAAGCTGATGATCTATACCCATGACATTCCTTCGATAATCCAGTACCTTGCGGTAGTGGCGCTTATCCTTGCAGCCATCGGCTCAAAGTACGACATTATCGGAATGTTCCTATCAGACGACTATTACACCACGCCTGTCCCGTGGCTGACCTTTATGTTCGGCAGCTGGGTGTCGGTAGGCTTGGTCGCAAAGGCCATGCCGCCTGTCATCATTGCCTGCATCGCCATAACCATCATGGGCGGACTGAAGGAGCAAAAGCACGCAATTGCGCACGGAAGAGAGCCGGAGGGTGGAGGACTCGTAGGAATCGTCGTCGAGACTTTCATGGTGAGGACCATCGAGATGCTCGCCAACACCATCAGCTACTCGCGGCTTGGAATCATGCTGCTCGTGCACACTGCGCTGCTAGTCACAGTCATCAACTCATACGAGCATGGTGGAGGCCTCGCAATCCTCATTGGCGGCAACATTGGAATAATGATGATCGAGGGGCTAATCGTGTACATCCAGACGATCAGGTTGCACCTCTACGAATGGTTCCCGAAATGGTACAAGTCAGACGGCATCCCGTTCAAAAAGCTGGTGCCGCAGATGCTGTATACAAACCTGGTATGGAAGTACGACGACAACAATAAAGGCAGTAGCAGCAAAAAGAACACATCGTCTTCGTAGCCCCAAAATAGATCTCTCTACCACGCATCATCTTACCTTTTTTGATTGTTCCATGTATAGTGCCTAGGGCCTTTTGGAACAAATCTGGATAATTGCTTAAATACAAAATCAGAGTTCCCCGGATTTATGAATTACCAAGAAACCAGGAGCGAAGTAGAAAAGACGTTTGGAAGCGTACCCGGATTCTTTAACGGAGTCCCGCAGGATGTTCTTGTACAGATGTGGCCAGTGATGAAGACATACATGCTTGGACAATCGAAAATCCCCGCAAAATACCGGGAGCTTATAAGCCTGGCAGTTGCCGCGACGATAAAGTGCCCGTACTGCGAAACATTCCACAGGGCGACTGCAAAAATGAACGGCGCCAGCGAGGAGGAACTTGCAGAGCTGGGGGCCCTAGTCGGTCAGGTCACATTCTGGAGTTCTGTCCTGCATACGTTGAACTATGACATGAACACCTTCATGAAAGAATTCCAGGCAATGGGCGAGCACTTTGCAAAACAGGAGGCAGCCTCCGCCGCTACGACAAGATAGCTAGTATGGCGGCCCGCTCAACCCCTTTTTAAAGGGGAAGACGACATGAGGCACTAGTATTGCTGTATATATTCGTGAAATGACGAACTGTTCGCGACAATTTTACTACAAGGGGTAAATAGTCGCAACACGCAAGATTTTTCACCGTAGTTACAAATGACCCTCTTAACCGTGAAGCCATCAAGTGGAAAAGTCTTGCTCAAGGTCTTCGGGGGTAGCGCCCTGCTCCTGGCCATACTCTTCGCCATAGGAGAAATCGGGTCGCAGTTCGGCCATTAAGGCGCGACTTGGTGCAACAAGAAGAAATCGCGAGCCAGCGCCCACCTCAAGCAAGCCTGTCAATATTTTGACATACAAGTGGATTATACCACAGGCTGCACTCTTCTCAATAAGGAAGTCGCCTGAGACTCGAAAAAAACAGGCGGCAGGATGGGCGATTGGGTGGGTTTGAGTGGCTGTCTGCTACAGTTGCCTTGTTCAGATGGTAAGACTCACTGGAATGTTGAATTCCATTACCGCAATCACCGGGTGGACGGTGGTCGCCCATTCTGCTGTTTTTCACTCCCGAGATTTTTGAAAAGTGGTTAGCAACAATCTATGGATATGAAAAAAATATGTTGTTGAATGAAGCCGCTGAGAACCATGCGAAATAAAAAAGAAGGTGTGACTGCCTGAAGAAACTATTATTTTCATCATCACGCCCTCTACTTCTGCGACAACAAAAAACAACAAGATATTGAAAAAACCCTTTTTGTTCTTGGATATGAAGGCTCGAGATGACAAGGGCAACAAATTCGTTTGCAGCTAAAAATTGCAGAACAAACGAGGGTGCATATACGTACATACATACACATCCACCCACTGCCTTTTCATTCCTTCACTGTCATCTCCGTCTAGCATACGCTCGATGTACTAGTTCAACAACGTAATATGTCGCGCTCGCTCTCTCTCTTTGAGTCAGAGCCACTAAAAGGTTGGCAGCTTCAAAAATAGCGCAAAATCACGCAGTTCATTGGTTCTGCGCATATGTTTCTCTATGGAATTACATGCCAGCTAGCCTGGGCTTAGCCGTTGTCCTTCAGATGAGAATTAACTAGGTTAAGTCAGTTCTATTATCTACTTGTTCTATGATTGGCACATGGAGGCGGCAACGATTGGATATAAACTCCGGAAGCGGTGGAAGCTCTTGCTTGGCGTAGCTGTTCTCTGGCTCTGGGTCGTATTCCCTATTCCCTTTCTTCCATTTTTCAACGTGCCCTTTGATCCTTCGGCCATACAGGCCCTGCTAATCACCGTAGCCGTCATATCCATCCCTTTCACGCTGTTGGCCATTTTCATGAACAAGGGAAGTAATGCAAGGGCAGAAAGGTACTAGTATGAAAAATCAGGTGCACGGCTCACGCTGAGAGAGACGCATAAAAACTGCTTCTTACAGGTATATACGTATTGCATTATTTTTTGCGGCACCTCTTCCATTGCTAAGCAAAAAAATGGAAATTAGCATATTCAAAGAGCTCGAGAAAAAAGATCCTGTCGTATTATTTTTTTGAGATGAATTGATAATACTGCAAAAAAGGGAATAACAGGCTGCTGCAGTGAATTATTGACCTACACTATCTTGCCGCTGGACATTGCCACACTGCTGTTGCATTGTCTGGCGAGCGGATGATTCCAACTATCTGAACTTTCAGCGAGAATCAGAGCATGTAGTCATTGGGATTTTACGTGACAATCATTTTTTTTCCTCATCTAGGCGGCACATACTTGCCGTCCACTCTTTCACATCTCGAGGAATTGAGGCAAAAATGAACCACCGGCCTTCTGCCATAGTGGCAATACTGCTACTGCTGTTACTGCAGGCCGGTCATGCTCTTGCCGCCGCGATACCTTGCAATTGCTACAAGCGGGATCATTACGGCGGCAACAAGTGCAAATATCAACGAAGGATTGAACTCCGGCACCACGACAATGCCAAGTGCCTTGCCTGTAGATTCGCTGTCGCGGGTAATGGCGTTGCTCGACTTGTCTATCCTGCCCTTTACGTTTACTTCAAAGTGATATGTCCCGTCTGCCGGAAATTCGATCTCCTGCGTATCCTCTGAATTTATTGCCACGAGGTCATTTTTCCTCAGTATCTCATTATTCTTGTCGTCGAGCATTACAAGGTCATACCAGATATGGCTGTCAATTGGGACGCGTGTTCTGACTTCCGCAAACTCCATGTGAAGCGTGCTTTCTATTCCGCGTTGATCTTGGCCGTGGTGATCCCACGACATCATGACCATCATGTTGCTCTTGTCCACCCTGGCCATGGCAGTACTGCTATTACCCTCCTTCTCGAAATCGTCATTTTCTTGATGTTTCTCATGATCCGCCCCATCCTGCTTCTCATCGTCGTTATCATCATCAACATTATTTCCAGATTCATCATCGTAGCCCGATCCACCATTGTCTTCACCGGCTGCTGCTTCTTCGTCAGATCCGAATTGTTCCTCCTCTTGATCATCATGCTGCGCCGGAACTTCGCCAACCTTTATTGAAATGACCCCAATCCTTCCATCCGGCCGACCGTCGCTCACCGTGAACAGAAATTTGTCATAGCCGGTGAAATCCGGATTTGCCTCGTATAACAGGTCTGGCGCGGCGCCAGAGATGACGCCGTTACTTGGCTTGGTGTACATCGCATATTGCAATGCATCTCCCTCTGCATCGTGCGCGCTCAGCATAACACTCACTCTCTCTCCCACTTCAGCAGTCAGGTTCATGGAGACGGGGCTTGGCGGGTCGTTCACCTGTGCTATGGAAATTGTAATTGTCTCTTTTTTGCTCTCTTTGTAATTGTCCATTGCACTGAAGGTAAAACTGTCAATCCCGCTGTACTCTAAAGAGGGTGTATAAGTCAGGACGCCTGAGCTTTCATTGAAATTGGATATTTCGCCAAAGGATGGATAGTCAATAATGCCAAATGTCAGCACATCTTCCTCCAGGTCTTTGGCGGTGAGCGTGATCTCTATGGGCGTATCTTCCGTCCCTGAAAGCTCCTGAGGATCTGCGACCGGCTTGGCATTGCCGTAGCCGTTGTTGTCACTATTGTTGCCATTACTACTATCATCATCGTCAACTTCGTAGTCATCATAGTATTCTTCTTCGTCTTCATCATAATCGTAATAATCCTCATCCGTATCATCATCTTCGTCAGAGCCTATGGAAATTGAAACGGTGGCAGTGTTGCTGCTTACAATGGAATCGCTTGCACTGAAGCGAAAGCTGTCACTTCCAAAGTAACCCTCGTCTGGAGTATAGGTGAGGTTTGGGGGACTGCCTGTCAGGTTGCCGTGGTCGGGGTCAGAGACAATGGCAAATGTGATGTGGTCATTGTCCGGGTCCGATGCTTCAATGGTTACTTTCTTTTTCGAGTCAATGTCCACGTCCACAGACTTGGCAATCGCTGTTGGTGCATCATTTACGGCCAGTATGGTGATCGTCGCTGTACCCGTTTCACTATCAGAATCGCCGCCGTCAGCCCTGAAGGTAAAGCTGTCCTCTCCATGGTAGTTGGAACTTGGAGTGTAGGTGACGTTTGCGGTATATGGTCCCAAGTTGTCGAGCTGGCCCAATGAGCCGTGTTCCGGGCCGGAAACAATCATGAATGAAACCGAGGGAGAATCAGAGTCAGTAGCTTCAAGTGCAACATCCACGGCGTGGTCTTCCAGAATGGTGTATTCTGCGTTCGATATGACCGGCGGCTCGCTTGCGGCAACAACTGTCAGCGATATTTCCGCGGCAGTGCTGTAGTCGAGGCCATCAAATGCCCTGAATGTAAAGCCATCAGGTCCCGAGTAGCCTGCATCAGGAGTGTACAGGACTTCTCCCGTGTCCTCGTCGACATCTGAAAGGGTTCCGTGGGAAGGTCCATCGACTATTTCAAGCGCCAGCGTGTCTCCATTTGCGTCGCTTGCAGTCAGACCAATAAGCTCAGAATCATTTTCGCCGACCGATAAGTCATGCTGCTCGTCTGCGACCGGTGGAGTATTATCTACTGCGAATTCTATGGAAGCAAAAGTGGCGTTGTCCGAGTCGTCAAGTGCTTCAATTACAACGCTGCCGGAGGAGGTAAGGTCGGGGACATCAAACTCGGCAGAAAATTCTCCGAGCTCATCAGTCCCTGCAATTGCTACCTGGTCATCGTCAAAATCTATGCTGACCTGGGCAAGCGGCAAAAACCCAGAGCCTTGGACGAGGATGCTCTGGCCCACGTGGCCGCTTTTGGGAGACAGCGTTAATTCAGCCGTAGTCGCCGCCATCGCAGGAGCCGGCGTAAACAGAGGTATTGCAGGCCCGAGCAAGATTAGTACAATTACAACTAGACACTTAATCCCGCCGGCCACCGCATGTTGCCGCCACAGCTTCCGGCACCACGGTGTCAAGTGGTTGTTATTATTGTTACCAAGCAGCAAGTGCTCTCAATATGCCAAGTCATGAGAGCCGGCTTCATAACACCTCTCGGATGTAATTGCAAATACCTTATGGGGCTTAAATCATACTTCCAACTTTCAAAGTATCAAATTTGCCATCAGGCAGAGTTCTTGCAACCAATCTCTAGAGGATGACTCTATATACAGTCATGAAATGCCTTGGTTAATGAAAGAGGAAAAAAAGGAAATGGGGATTACAGTTACGCTTTCACCCACTCCCTAGCTGTTATAGTCGTGCTACTTGAGCCTGAATAGGGCCTGGACTGTGCTGTCGTCCGTCAACGTCATGGTTACTGTATAGCATCCTTTCTGAAGCGGGACCTTCCAGTTGTAGACAAACTGACCCGCTGTTGCATCGTATCTCAGCAAAGTTCCGCCCGTCGCTGTCGTTTCGACTTCATCAGTCGGAGCACTAGGGTCACATGAAGTCAGCTTTTGCTTTAGTGTCTTGACTATTCCAATATCGCTTATCTCCGTACCCTGCACTGCCTTGTCGCCAAATACTTCAAACTTTAGTGGAACTGTCGACCCTGCTTTTACAATGTTGACATAGCCATTCATGTCCACTGGCTGGTAGAAACCAGTGGCCTGAACATGCACAGAGACTGTGAATGAACCTGATGCCGAGTTGCCCGCATTGTCCACTGCGTTACAGTTGACTGCAGTCATGCCAATGGAAAAAGTCGAACCTGAAGCAGGAGTGCAGTATACCTGCACCGATCCATCGACCAGATCAGCTGCAGTTGCAGAGTATGTCACCGTAGCTCCTGATATGCCGGCAGCCAATGTGCTTATGTCGCTTGGCAGATTCAGAGTCGGGGCTGTTGTATCCTGTACAGTCACCAAGAAAGATCCCGATGCAGTATTTCCGGCAATGTCAGTTGAGGTGCAATCAACAGTTGTTGTACCGAGGCCAAACGTTGAACCTGAGACTGGAGAGCAATAGACAGACGTGCTGCCATCCACTATGTCCAATGCTGAAGCCGTAAAGGTTGCGACAGCTCCAGTAGGACCTGTTGCTTCGACAGTCATACCTTCCGGCAACGTCAGTGTCGGTGCAGTGGTATCCTGAACGGTAACGGTAAACGATCCGGTCGCCGTGTTTCCTGCATTGTCTGTGGCAGAGCAATTGACCATCGTAACTCCGAGGGTAAATATTGAGCCAGAAGCCGGGCTGCAGTCAACGGAGGCGATGCCATCTACAATGTCTGTTGCAGAGGCTACAAAGTTGGTCACGGCTCCAGTCGGGCCCGTAGCTTCTTCAGTAATGTCGGCAGGAATTGTTAGCTCTGGTGGAGTCGTATCCTGTACGGTTATCGAAAATGATCCACTCGCGCTGTTTCCTGTGATGTCATGTGCTTCGCAGTTGACCATGGTGCTGCCCAGAGCAAATGTGGATCCAGAGGCCGGAGTGCACGAGATCTCTACGGAGCCCTCAACCAAGTCATACGCAGAAGCGGCATATGTTCCTACTGCGCCATCTGGGCCTGTGGCCTCCAGCGTCATATCAGATGGAAGAGAAAGCGCGGGGGCAGTCGTATCTTGGACAATAATGCTAAAGCCTCCCAATGCACTGTTGCTCGCATTATCGGTCGCAGAGCAATTGACGTCTGTCGATCCAAGCGGGAACATCGAACCTGAAGCAGGAGTGCAGTCTACTGGCAGATCGCCGTCAACCGAGTCAGAAGCCGAAGTAATATAGCTCACAGTTGCCCCGACTGGTCCCGTAGCTTCGACTGTAATGTCTGCGGGCAGCGTTAAAGCAGGAGCTGTGGTGTCCTGCACGATAACATCAAAAGAGTTGCTTGCATCATTGCCAGAGTCATCGGTTGCTGTGCATGTGACTACGGTAGTTCCAAGTGCAAATGTATCGCCTGTTTCTACAATACTATTGCTATCTAGGTCCTGACACGAGATATCGACATCTGCATCCACAATGTCCATGGCAGTTACCGCAAATGAAATCACTGCACCGTTCGCATCTGTTGCTTCTTCAGCAGTATTTCCTGGCACTGTAATGTCAGGATCAGTTGTATCGACTATTGTCAGCTCAAAAGTGTCGGAGTCGCTGGCACCGTCGCTGTCTTCAATACTGCAAGTTACGCTGTGAGGGCCACCAAGGGCAAAGAATGAGCCAGAAATTGGGTTACATTCTATTTCGGAGGTTAGATCTCCCTCCTCGTTGTCGCTGGCTGAAAGCCCGCCTGAAAGTGCAAAGTAGTCTATGTTGGCACCGCCTGCCGTATTTCCTTCGACACTAGCATTGCTTGGAACAGTCAGATTCGGTTGTGTGTTGGGTGGAGGGATTACAGTAATATCCAAACCATCTGCACTGTTTGTATTGTATCCGTTGTTGCCCGACTTACCGCCCGTAATTGTCTGTACCGTTATATCGTATGGTCCGCCAGCTGCATTACCCGTAAATGATATAGTCACACCATTGTTGCTGCTGCCGACCTTACACAGGGTGAGCGAAAATGGATTTTGCGATGCACTAACTCCTGATGGAAGATTCAGTGTCACCGTAGCAGGATGAGATGCATCCACATTGCATCCATCGGAGCCATTGCCAACTAACCAATATTCAACGCCTGTCATTTCTCCTTCATCTATCGTAACAGAAAGAGTGCTGGAATCCAAGGCGTCTGCCTGCAAGTTGTCACCAAATGCATACTGCCCCATAGTTGAAAAAACTAGGATTGCCGCTACACCAAAGCTCGAGAAAATGTTTCTATGTCGACCGTTATCGAACAGGGAGTACATGAGAAACCGTGTATAACACGCTCTTAAATTGAAAACATGCTTGAGACCCGTACTGGAAGTTACATTTTTGCCCTAATGAGGAACTCGAAGCACTACCTATGGTTGACGGAGGGAACTTGATTCTAGAGATTACTTGAAAGGAGATTGCCACATCGGCCGCCGGGAGATATTTCTAACGTGTAACTAGTGATCTTAAAAGCAATTAGGGGGACAAAAAACATCAAGAAGAACAGGTACAATAACTTTACAATTGCAATTTCAAGTCGATATTTCTGGCCAGCTGGCGGATGCGCCTTATGTGGCTGCCCTCCCAGTATAGTTTGCCACAGGCCTCACATCTGTAAATATTCTTGTTGTCATGGCGCTGCGCGACTTTTTCCGGCAGTCTGCCTTGCACATCAAAGGCATTAACAGTCGCAAGTCGGCCATTGCAAATTGCGCATCTTGATTCTGTGCCTATCGTCATCCCATTCACCATCCTGATGTCGTTTTTTCGAAGTATGTGGACAAGGTCTTCAAGCTCGTCAGATCCTCCGACCAGCACACCCCTTGCCTTTGCCTTGACTATCCTTTTGAAAAACTCTTTGTCGGCAGTAAGTATGACTCTGTCCTGCTCGACTCCAATCCTGAGCACTTCACTGTCAGCTACGTGTACAACGTAAAGAGTATCAAAGCCAAATATCCGGAGCTTGCGCGCAACGCTACCAAGCATAGAGTCTGCGACGAACCTTGTTGTCCTGCTATTGTTACTGCTGTTACTATTATTCTTCCCCGGAACCAGTCGACTCGCCCCTGCAGACTTCGCAGACAAACGTGCCCTCATCGTATTGCAGAAGGTCCGACCATTCGCCGCACTCGTCGCAGTATCCAGACACCTTGCCTGCGGCCCGGGAAATCCCGAGCTCGCCCCTGATAATTGCAGCCTTTTCAGATACAACGTCCACAAGCTCCGGTGTTACCGCTATGACGTCAGAGGAAGAAATGATCCCCACGAGCCTGTTCTTGTAGACCACTCCGAGCCGCTTGATATTGTGCTTGCGCAGCATCCTCGCGGCCTCTGTGATGCCCTCCTGGCTTTCAATTGTGTGGATCTCTTTCATGACCTCGCTTGCCTTTACCCCGCCAGGCTTGACATCCCTGACGACTCCGCCCGATACAATATCCCAGTCAGTGACGATGCCTACAGGCTTGCTGTTTTCCATGATGATAATGCTGCCTATTTTCTCTTCCTTCATTTTTCTTGCAATATTCAGGACTGTGTCGTCAGGCGATGCTGTGACCACAGGGCTGTTCATGATGTCTCTAACAAGCACTCTTGTCGTCATGTTTGCGTCGGCATGCTCTCTGACTGGCTTTTTTACCACGAAAAATCATGCGGATTCTCGGCTTAAATTACTTTGCGTGCGGCGGTTTTCTAACACCCGATTTTGATGATGCCCTTCTCCTCCATCTTTTTCTTCTTCCTCTGCTTCCGGCGCTACTCCAGGTTGTTCCTGCGGCTGGCTCTGGTGTCGTCGCATCTGCTGCTGGCCTCTTGCAGCAAACGATATCCTTGACTGGCCGGTCGGGAGCGCACGTACAAAGTCGTCAAGGCTGATGCGCTTTATCGACTCGGCAACTGCTTCTTCTTCATCATCCTCAGCGCCGCCTGCAATTTTGACAAGCTCCGACTTGGCCTTCTTTGCCGCAGTCATGGGGTCCATCCCGCCCTGGAGCAACACCGCGTACAGCAGCGCGTGCTTTTTTATCGCTTCCTCGGGCCCGCAAACAAGCGCCTCCCTGCTACTGTCACCGCCTTCGCCATCATCCATTCTGGCCACGCCTATTGCGAGCCTGATTTCTACTCCCTTGAGATAGCTGCGCTTGCCCTCTATGACAAACGAGCCCTTTGGCAGGAACTGGCCGGTGGGCGCGCCCTTTTTCACCTGCTCCGGAAGTACCCAGTATGCATCCGCGCTTGAAAGACCGTCCTTCCATGCCCTGCTAAAGGCGACAGTCGCCTGGGCTACCTGGCTCAGGCTGGAATCAACATTGCCTGCTTGCGCACCTTCAGCGGCATTTTTGACAATGAAAAATGGCGAACCGTGCACTTCAGCATGAAACACGATATCGCGCTCCGTCAGGTGCTTCCTTATCAGCGCGGAATTGGAAGAAGCGTCGCGGCCCCCTATCGCCAGCAGGCCATCAGTAGTTATGAACCATCTGTAGCGCTCAAACCACTCCTTTGAGGACTGCTCCTTTACCACCACCTTTTTGTGGATGGCGGCGGTCTTGCTGCGCAGCTTTTCTATCTGGGCCAGAAGCTTTGTGCGGGCCTCCTCTATCGATGCGTTTCCGCGCTCCATCTCCTTTGCCCTTGCAAACAACATCGAGCTTGCCTTGGCAAGGTTTTGCTGCATCTCGACACGCTCGCCGGAAACCTCGATGTATGTGATGCCCTTGTCCTTTGTGATGGAGGCAGAGTTTTCTGCAAGCAGCGAGTCAAGAGGCGTCTTCTCCTCCTCTCCCTCCTTCCCTTTATCTTCTCCTGCGCCGCCCTGGTAGTATGATAAAGTCATGAGTCCTCCGGCGAGCTTGCGAATTGAAGCAGCCTTTTGCAGCACCGCCTCCTTGGCCTTGTTCTGCTCATCCAGGTCATGCTCAAGCACCGCTATCTGCCTGTCAAGCTCGACGGTCTTGCTGCTGCGGCCAAGGTCCAGGATTTCGGCGCTGAGCACTTCGTCGACTGCGTCCATGTACGAGCCTACCTGCTTTGCCTCCAGCTTTTCTGCCTCGCCTGTAATAATCGGAAGGGCTTCGACTGGCTTGCCTGCCTGCAGTATTACTATCGGCTGATGGTTCCTGCCACTGCTGACGTCATCGACTAAATTCCTGATTGTAGAATAGATCTTTTCAACTTCGTTATCTGACAGCTGGGAAGCCTGCTTCTTTGGGTCAATGCCTGCCCTCTTTGCAACTTCTTCGACAAACTTTTTGGGCATGGAAATCCCCCTGCCTATCCACCGCAGCGCGTCAATCTTTGCCGCCGCAGCGGCGGCTCCTGCAGCATCACCCCGCATCGCCAGCAGCTGCTCCAGAGAAACCTCAAATACGTCAATGCCTCGCGCCGGCGGGTACGCATAGCGCAGGCCCACCTTGAGCGTCCTGTGCCTCACCTCAATCGGGTTGAGAATCGCGATTATCTGCATCGACTCATCGCAAATTATGATGTTGCCTTCGCCAAAGAATTCACACACCACCACCTTGATGCTTCCATCGGCAGGATGCCTGAATTTCAGCGAAACAATGCGCTCGCTCCCCGCCTGCTCGACTGACTCGAGCTTGCAGCGCTCAAGGTGGGCCTGCGCGGCAGACTCGAGGTTGTTTTCCTCGACCGGCTTGAACTTTAATTTCGTTATCCACAGGCCGCGGGTAGAGAGGACAAGCATGATGTCTTCTTTGAGCGGATGGTGAAGCCGGAGCATGAGTGAACTCTTGGTAATGGCGTTTATCCCGCTCACATAATACCCTCCGGTGGCCTTGGCAGATATCTCATTGACAAGGTACCTCAGCTCAATGCCGGAGAGCTCCATATGCTCTAGGGTAGTAAAGTTCCGAGCATATTAAGCGATCCACAAAACGTGCCGCAACGATTTTTACCAGCTCGATTTAACCACAAAATGCAACATAACTTGGATCCTTTTGAGCGAGTCTACTACATGCGGGCTCTGACGGGCATAATCGCCGGCATCATTTCGGGACTCGTAATCCAGGTCGAGTACGACCAGACGACCTCTGTCGGGATTGCCGTAATTATTGCCATAGTCTTTTACTTTATCTCATTTGCAATCAGCAAGAGGATGATAAAGGATGTCCCAAAGGACAAGCGCAGAAAG
>DATEIL010000078.1:0-2725 GCA_035279085.1 Nitrososphaera sp. | reverse complement strand
CGCCTTCGGAATCCGCGTCTTGCGCAGAATAAAACCCGCCATCCGGATGAGTCATTTCCCTGAGCACAAAGTCAAGCGTCTTTCTGACAATGTTGGCATATTTTTCCTGTCGGGTTATCTGATACAATTCGCAGAAGAGCTGTACCAACATTGCATTGTCGTAGAGCATTTTCTCAAAATGAGGAACCAGCCATTTTTGGTCTGTAGAGTACCGGGCAAAGCCTCCGCCCAAGTGGTCATGGATCCCGCCGGCGGCCATCCTGTCTGCAGTAAATGCCACGAAACTTGAGAATCGGGTTATCCCCGAAATATCATAATATCGCAGGAGGTAGAGCAAGTTCGAGGGGTTTGGAAACTTTGGCGCCTGCCCAAATCCGCCATAGATTGTGTCGCCCATCTGCAGAAGGCTGACGGCAGCCTCGTCCAAGATGGATCTCTCCAGATTGGACTGCGGTGCACCAGTCATTGCCACGTCGTGTGCGGTCTGCGATAGGGCCTCCATAAACTCACCGCTTGCGGATTCGATTTCGTGTTTTTTCAGCCGATACGCGTCAGATAGCTGGGTCAGTATCGTCCTGAAGCCGGGCATTCCGTAATGGCCGCCTTCCTTTGGAAAATAGGTCCCGACGTAGAATGGCTTTTGCTTCGGCGTAAGGAAGACAGAAAGCGGCCAGCCACCTGACCTATTGGCCAGCTGACATGCACGCTGGTAGATATCATCAATGTCCGGCCTTTCCTCGCGGTCTACTTTGATATTGATAAAATTGTCGTTCATTATCTTGGCGACTTCAGGATCTTCAAATGATTCGTGAGCCATCACGTGGCACCAGTGGCATGCGCTGTACCCGACACTGAGAAAGATGGGCTTGTCCTCCCGGTCCGCGCGGGCAAGTGCCTCATCTCCCCAGGGGTACCAATCCACGGGATTGTATGCATGCTGTAGCAGATATGGGCTGGTCTCCTTTGCCAGCCGATTTGGCTTGCTTCCCTTATGGCCACCGATGCTTTCCTGCATTTGCTGCTGCACTTGCCTCTGCATGATATATAGACTATGCCTCGGCTTTGGGCACACAGAGTCCGCGATGAAAGAATCATCAATCGCAATTCATTAAATTCAATGCTGCGGCAGAGCAGTAATAGTAGTAGAACCTGAAATGTCAGAACCACGCAAAGAAAGCAAAAAGAAAGTTAGTGAAAAAGATGAAGAACAGAATCCAAGCAACATCGGACCCGGCATAACGGAATTATATGATGATGCTGCATGAAATTTTGGATTGCCAATACATTCTGATGAAGCAGTAAGTACAGAGAAAGCTGTCAAAGACTTTATTAGAAAGCTTGCCCTTTACAAGCTTGACACAAGATCCGACAGCGTCATCAGCCGGTATTGATGTGTTCTCTGACACTTGATGCTCAAAGGCGATAAGGTTTATATCAGCGACTTGCAAAGGTAAGGAGCGAACGTAACATTTGAGGCGGCGTCAGTGATGATGTTTGGTCTTAGTGCCATTTTGTGATTCACTGACCTCCAGTTGCGCTCATATCATGGGGATCCGATGTCAACATTGGATCTGACATAGGTCACACGAACACCCAAATTACGACCCGCACAATAACAGGTTGTCCGGCCGTACTCTTTACAAATTAAAAAAGGATTGACTCCGGTTGATCCTGCCGGACCCGACTGCTATCAGAGTGGGACTAAGCCATGCGAGTCAACGCCGTAAGGCGTGGCATACGGCTCAGTAACACGTAGTCAACATGCCCAAGGGACGTGGATAACCTCGGGAAACTGAGGATAAACCGCGATAGGCCAAGATTTCTGGAATGGATCATGGCTGAAATCTATATGGCCCTTGGATTGGACTGCGGCCGATCAGGCTGTTGGTGAGGTAATGGCCCACCAAACCTATAACCGGTACGGGCTTTGAGAGAAGGAGCCCGGAGATGGGCACTGAGACAAGGGCCCAGGCCCTATGGGGCGCAGCAGGCGCGAAAACTCTGCAATAGGCGAAAGCTTGACAGGGTTACTCTGAGTGATGCCCGCTAAGGGCATCTTTTGGTACCTCTAAAAATGGTGCAGAATAAGGGGTGGGCAAGTCTGGTGTCAGCCGCCGCGGTAATACCAGCACCCCGAGTGGTCGGGACGATTATTGGGCCTAAAGCATCCGTAGCTTGTCCTGCAAGTCCTCCGTTAAATCCACCTGCTCAACAGATGGGCTGCGGAGGATACTACAGGGCTAGGAGGCGGGAGAGGCAAGCGGTACTCAGTGGGTAGGGGTAAAATCCTCTGATCCACTGAAGACCACCAGTGGCGAAGGCGGCTTGCCAGAACGCGCTCGACGGTGAGGGATGAAAGCTGGGGGAGCAAACCGGATTAGATACCCGGGTAGTCCCAGCTGTAAACGATGCAGACTCGGTGATGGGTTGGCTTCGAGCCAACCCAGTGCCGCAGGGAAGCCGTTAAGTCTGCCGCCTGGGGAGTACGGTCGCAAGACTGAAACTTAAAGGAATTGGCGGGGGAGCACCACAAGGGGTGAAGCCTGCGGTTCAATTGGAGTCAACGCCGGAAATCTTACCGGGAGCGACAGCAGAGTGAAGGTCAAGCTGAAGACTTTACCAGACAAGCTGAGAGGAGGTGCATGGCCGTCGCCAGCTCGTGCCGTGAGGTGTCCTGTTAAGTCAGGTAACGAGCAAGATCCCTGCCTCTAGTTGCTACTGCTGG
>DATEIL010000077.1:0-22441 GCA_035279085.1 Nitrososphaera sp. | reverse complement strand
CTATTGTCACGGTATCCGGAAATGTCACTGACTTGGTAGCCTCGCCTGCCTTCTCGGTCTCGACTGTGGCCACCACGTTCTTTGCATATATTGTCACTGTGGAATTCGGGGCAAGGCCTTCTGCCGTCACAAGTGCAGAACCGCCGGGCAGCTGAAAGAAGGGGGCAACCGCCGCCCACGTGTTCTCGCTTGCAAAACTTGGCTGCAGGCCGAGGACTGCTGGCCACTGAATAAGCACCACGGAAAGGCCTGCTAGCATGATGGCAGAGCTTAGGAGGTATTTCCTAGCGGGTAGGTTCATGTCATCTCCGGTGAAAAGGGCAATCTAAAGAAGCCAGATGTCAAGATGTATGGCAGTCTGGGTAGCTGTTTGTAGACCCCCACCCTATAGAGGGCAGCTAACATGGATCCGTCATAGTCGGCCTAGCTTGGTCGCAGTTTGGCTACCAGCTATATACCTTGTTGTCCCTTTTACTAACACATGACCGTCGGAGGCAAATGATTCTACACATGGAAAGACATCAGGTTCAATCACGCAGCATACGATCCATTGGTTATGAGTCGGCAAGCTCGACTTTGGAGGTAGAATTCGTAAGTGATGGGGCGTATATGTACAGAAACGTTCCAGAGCGGCTGTACCGGGAGTTTCTAGATTCTGATTCCAAAGGAAGATTCTTTCAGGCACATATCCGGGGAAAATACAGGTACGGCAGGTCGACTGACGAGAAGAGCGACAGCGATCGGACAACAAAAAACACGCTTCCAAAGGGGCAGACTACTTTGCTGCCTGGTGAGGCATAATAAAGAATACAGGTGATATCATTACATCATCGGAGTATGGCCCGGATCTCGGAGCTGGACCGAGGACTCAATTGTAGATAATGCTCAGTAACCAAAAGGTTCATTTTTGATCCAAACGCTATTGAATCGAGCTCTCTCATGTTCAAGTCACTGGATTTTATCTATGTCCCCGCGCCTGAAATCGAGTCGTCAGTAAAGTATTACACCCAGGTGCTTGGAGGCAAACTTTTGTGGAAGATACATGCGTTTGGCGTATGGGTGGCGTGCGTAGAACTTTCGGAGAACCAGAGGCCGTATGTCCTGCTTGCAGACCATATCGCGAAAAATGACGTGATGCTCATCTACAGGGTCGAGAGCATCGAGGGCGCCACTGTGGAACTTGGAACGAGAGGCTGGAAGGAAGAAAAAAGGGTTGAAATCCCCCCTGGACCCTGCTGTACTTTCCGTGACCCAGCTGGAAATGCCTTGGTCATATACGAAAACGTCCGCCCTCATGTCATGAACGAGTTCACAGGCAAGATAGATATCGATACCTGATTGTGGACTGCCAGCCGCACAGGCACAGGCTCTGTCTACTTTGACTTCACATCATCCTTGCTCGAGACGCTCGTGGTACGGCTGCGCCTGCGCAACCTGGCATATTTACTGTGAATGCTATTTTTCGCGTCTTCAGTAGCCTTTACGTCCACTTCTACGGCGTGCACAACATCATCATCTTTGACGTGTAATAGGAGACGCGTTCCTGGCCGAATCTTGTCCAAGAGCTCTATAGGAATGTCGATTTTTTGCTGTCCTTCATCGGTGTAGACAACCGCATAGTCGCCTTCCACCCTGTCAAAACTTGCCCTGATCACCTTTTCCATGGAATTCCCAACCTTGCAAGGATGACGACTATAACAACAACCATTCCCATCGCCGCTATTCCAACGTAAGGAACTCCGCCAAATTCTGGAGCCACTATGATCATGTCTGTTTTCTCGGTCGCAACGGAATATTCGCCATTAGCGCTAGCCTCAATTGTAATCGTGCCATCGAGGTCTGTCCTTAGAACGTGCTGTACACCGGCGGCTTTGAGGCGATCCAGTGCTTCGCGATGTGGATGGCCGTAGCTGTTGCCGGCACCTAAAGAGATCACGGCAGTCTCTGGGGAAACGGCCTGCAAGAAGTCGCTGGTGCTTGAATGCCTGCTGCCATGGTGCCCCACTTTTAAGATATCGGCATCGAGAAGTATGTCATTACTGCGAGCATCATCAGCAGCAGTAGTTGTAGCAACACTGCCATCAGTCGCATTTAACAAGACAAGCTCGTTGTACTGCTCCATGTCCCCGGTAAAGAGGGCAGAAAAGTTGCCATAGGTCAGTTTAATGACGACAGAGTTGTTATTTACCTCATCTTCAATTCCCCGAGGTGCAGGGTCTTGGGGGTTCAGAACTTTAAGGCTCACAGACGGGTCAAGCTCGATGAAATCTCCTTTCTTGACCGATGTCAATGGTATGTGCTCCCTATCTATCCCGTCCAGCAGATCTTCAAATGTCTGGGTGGAATATTCCTGACCTGAGTCTAGAACTTCACCCACACTGATGACATTGCTGTCTATAACTTCAACGAGACCGCCGATGTGATCTGCATGAGGATGCGTAGCTACCATCACATCGACTCTGTCAACGTCATACTGCCTCAGGGTTTCAAACACGCCATCAGAGTTCTGGCGCTCGCCGCCGTCTATCAGGAGCGTCTTTGAATTCGGAAGGATCACAAGGGTAGAATCTCCCTGACCGACATCGATAAAGACTATAGTCAGGACTGTGCCATCCGGCGTCTGACCAGCCACAGGTGCAGGGGTTTGCAGAGAATAGGCTGCAAATAAAAGGAGAGACAGCACCATCACTTTTGTTGCCGGAATTCCCAAGCTGCAATATTGTTTGCACAATTGGATATATTCATTACAATTAATTAGAAGTCGTTCATACTCAAATCCGGTTGTGCCGGGGCTGTCTTTGTGGACGACACGAAATCATCCTTACTAAAAGTCAAGCAGGGTCTTTTGAACCGGCATATCCGGTGTTTTCTTGGCGGGCGTGCTTTTGATTGAAGGGTCTTTCCTTGCAATGTGACTCAGTTTCAGTCCGGCCTTTCTTACTGCCTGCTTGCCGTCCGAAAGTTCAAACTTGTCCAGAAGAGGAGCTATTGCAGACTCTATCCGAACTCTTTCTGACATTGGCTCAGGATAGGTAATTTCACGCGTCTCCAATGAAAAGTCTGCCCTCACCAGCTTTACTCCGATTGTCCGAAATGAGTAACCGTATTCCAGTGCACGCTCATGGATTTCACCTGCCAGTTCATGGAGCAGTACCCGAATAATCTCCCTGTCTCGTGTAAAATTGTCCAGCGTAGACTCGGCGCTTATGGAGACATGGTCGCCTCGGGGGGTCACAGGTTCGTCGTCAAGACCGTTTGCAACCTTCCACATCCACACTCCGTTTTTGCCAAAGCGCATAGCCAAATCCTGCATATCCATCCCTGCGAGCTGGCCAAGCGTGGTTATGCCCAACGCGGCAAGTGACTTTTCAGTCTTGGGTCCGATCCCGGACACCCTGCCTACTTCTAGTGGTCCCAAAAAGCCGGCAAGCCTCTCTACGGGAATGACCACCAGGCCATCGGGCTTTTGATGGTCTGAGGCCATCTTTGAGGCAGACTTTGTAGGCGCGATTCCCACTGAACATAATAGCCCGCACCTTTCCTTGACTGCCTGTTTTATCTCCAAACCATATAGACGGAGAGATTCTTCTGTGTGCGGCCTTTTGCCGATTTTCGACGTACAGTCCATGAAGGCCTCATCAATACTTGCCTGTTCTAGTACGTCGGCAAAGGGTTGGAGCACGGACATTACTTGATCAGAAATCCTGCGATAGAAGGGGATATCGACTGGCAGCAGTATCAGATCAGGACAAAGGGACTTGGCCATTGACAGTGCCATTGCAGAACGTACTCCGTACCTCCGTGCTTCATAGGAACATGAAGACACGACTCCTGAAGTAATTTGGTCCCTCTTTTGCTCAGTCATAATGACAGCATGCGGCCTCCCTGCCAGTGAGGGATCCCGGATCTCTTCGCATGATGGATAAAAGGCGTTCAGGTCGACGCAGATAATCGTCCTGTGGTTTTCAGAGCTTCCGCCGCCGGAACCAGGAGTTGCCGGTTGTTGGCCTGCCACACCCCATGTAGAAGCTGACGAGAAAAAGCCTTCCACATCTGACTCTGCCCCAAACAATCTTGAAACGAGTTTTGCCTCTGCGGGATTTGCTGCTGTAAGGATTACATCCTCAATGTTTTCTTCTTTTGCAATCTGACCTATCGATTCGACCAGGCGCCCATAGCCAGGGTCAGATCCAGAGGTGCCACCTGTTAGCAGCCGGAAATAAAGGCGATTTGACACGGATGCTACGATGTTTGTACGCGGCTGGCTGATTTCATAGGGCCAGATAATTGAAGCCCCATATTTTCTCAGTAGATTGTAGGTGAGGTCTTGGAACCATGACCTGTTGCCAAACTGCACTGCAAGTGGATAGCCACTTTCGGTACAGGCGCGCAGGATCGATTCAAGCCAGTTTCTTCCTGAGCCTAGGCCCAGATTTGAAGGGATGTCTGTTGTAATCGTGACTACTTTGTTCCTGACCGGCTCTAGGCCTTCGAGGAATTTGAGCATGGAGTCCAGTGCCGCAATGTCAGGACCGTCATCAGGGGTGTGGGCTTTAGGAGTTGCAGAGAGCAGGGCAGCAGCAGAAGAAGAAGAAGTTGATGATGGTAATATCGCTACTGCAAATTTAAAGCCCTCTGGAGTTTGTTCCGCCCACCTTTTTGACATGCGCAAAAGGGAGCCGGCATTTGAGTAGTTTAGTGCAGTAGACGGCCCTCTGACTGCGATCCCAAATTGTTTTGTCGTATCCCCTAGGCGGATCTCGGCAAAATTAAAGAACCGCGAATAATGGGATAGATATTCTGAAGGCCCCAGCGAATCAGGATAAAAGCTATCCCTCCAAGGCACGTTCCTCCAGCCCGCGCAGCCAATGCGGAATCTCAAGCCATGCCACCTAAGCAGACAGAATCATAAAAAGCTGGACATTGGAGTCGCTGCGGCAATGGCATATATGCAGTAATAACAATAATCCTCCTAGCCGAGGGGCAGTGTAAATGAAACAGTCGCGCCCATTCCGTCACTGTTGTTCTCCGCCCATATTTTTCCGCCATGAACTTCCACAATTCCCTTTGAAATGAATAGCCCAAGGCCTGTGCCCTTTTCGGACCGTGAAACAAATTTCTGGAAGAGCCGAGGCATGATTTCCCGGTGGATCCCAGTACCAGTGTCTGAAATCCTTATGCAAGCGAACTCGCCTGCATCATTATGGACGGTTCCTAGCACGACTGCAATTTTTCCCCGGTGCGTAAATTTCAGCGAGTTGTTGAGGAGATTGGATACTACCTGGGTTATCCTGCTGGGATCGACGCTGACAATGAGGTCCTCTTCTTGAATAAACCCGCGCGTGCATACTACTTTGACGTCGGTCTTGGCCAGAATACTGCTTTCGTGGACCGCCTTTAACAGCAACTGCCAGAGGTCCACCTTTTTCCTCTGCAATGTCATTGTCCCACCCTCTATCCGCGCCACGTCAAGGATTTCCTCGGCCAGCTGACCAAGCCGTCTTGCGTTTCTTTCAATGGCCTTCAAAAGTTCAGTTGTCCTCTGGTCATTCGGACCTTGCCCGTCCTGCAATATCTGTGACAGGCCAAGGATCGGCTGGATTGGAGTCCTCAGTTCGTGGGCTGCAATGTTTATGAATTCCTTCATCGCCCTCTGGCTGTTCTGAAGCATGGAATTTGAAGCCAGCAGAGTCTCTGTCAGATCAGTCACCTTCCACAGGTTATCAAATATCGTGGCATACGACAGGGCGAGGGCTTCGATGTTCGAGTATACTGCCACACCGGCCACTTCGTAAGGGTCGTCCACTGTTTCGTCACGCAGTTCCCACGTAATCACCTCGCGCTTGTCGGAGACCAAGAAGGAGATCTTTGAGCCGATCCCGGCATCGGACAATTTCAGCTCAAGGCCGGGCGCGGTTTCGGCAAGTTCCCGGCCATAAAATGAGAGCAACGAGAGCATGGACTCGTCCTTTTTTTCGTTTGGCACGAGTATTCTGACATTGACGCCCCGGCGGATCATTTCGCCAAACGTCTTTGCAATTCCCATTTTCTCTGCTGAAACAAAGGCCTTAGCGTTGGCAAAGAGGACCATGTATTCTTGCTTTGAGGAATTCATGATATCCAGTGCCTTTCCAATAGACGCTCGTGTATCATGGATGAGTTCAATCGTTCTTGGTCTTACTCCCTTTTCGAGTTCTGCAATGCGCTGGCTTGCAGGTATCGCCTTTTTCCAGAGTGTTTCAAAAAGAAATTTCTGCTCCGCGATGAAATTCTTGATCGTGCAATGGATCACCTGAGAGATCGGACCACCTTCCTTCGCCAAGATGTATCCGAAATGATCCTTGCTGCTAACTCCGAAGTTCCCTCTTACCCCATCGAGATGACGGATCTCGGAGGTTCGCATCAGCTCCTTGCAGTAAACGATATTTGCAGCAGTTATTTCAGTGACGAGCCGAATTTTTCCGCCCCTTGTGACAAATGCGTCAGCTGCTTCCATGACCGGCCTTGTAGAAACGATTGCAGATGGTCCAAATGAATCAGAACAAATGTTGATCTCGATTTCCTCCCGGGCATATGCCCGCAGGTTACGGTCTATAAAGTCCTGCGCTCCCGCAACGACTTCGGTGAATTCAGGTTCAAGCCCCCGTTCCAGCTCGTTCACTCTGTCGTTGACAGGAATTGCCTTTTCCCACAGCATTTCAAAAAAATACTGCTGCTGCTCGACAAAGGCTTGAACGTTGCTGTGGATATATTGTGTAGGCGGCCTGCCTTCGAGAGTCGTTGCGATTCCCCCGTAATACCTTCTGTCGACAACTCCAAAATTCCCCCTAATGCCCGACATGTGCCTGATCTCCAAAAGCTCTGCACCAAGCTGTTTGATTAAGGGCAGATTTTCGTGTGTAACTTCGGTTATTAGCCTTATGCGGGCGCCCCGTCCCATAATGTCTCTGTATGCGTCGTGTATTTCGTTGTCTGAAAAGATGATTGAGGGACCGGATGAGTCTATACAGTGGTCATACCCCGTCTTGACGCTCCTTAGGATTTCGAGCGCTTGTCTCCGAACCTGGTCGGTTCCTTCCCATACCTCTGTTTTCTCCAACTCGATATCATTTTCCAGTTCCCGTATCCTCTCAGCAGCGGGAGTGGCTTTGCTCCAGAGCGTTGCAAAGAGGTACGAGTGCTGCCTGATGATCTCCCGGGAATTGCTAAAGATATACTGAGGTTCCTTGGCATCATATTTTACTGAAGCAGCTGCCGAATAGTTTGATTCGCTGACGCCAAAATTGCCCTGCACACCGTCTAGATGGCGGATTTCCTGGAATCCCATTATCTGCTTGACATAGGGCAAGTTTGCCTTTGTAATTTCAGTTATTACGCGGATTGTGCCGCCCCGCCTTACAAAGTCCCTGGCTGCTTCTATCATTGATGCGGAGTTTGCGATGTTTGCAGGCGCGTCGGTGTCGATGCATGCATCGACCTTATTGAGTGTGCTTGCGACCAGTTTTCAATGTGCCTCTTGAGGATGTTGTCCCAGCCCGTTACAACTTCAGTCACTTCTGGCCTGTCTTTTTCCAAATCAAAGTCCGGAGGGGGGATATTGCTGGACAAGCCATTGGTAGCGGTAAATTTTCATATTTAACCTTTCCACAGCAAAGCATACCCGCGGCTATGTTGTTCCGCACCCTGCATGCCACAGCGCACATCCAATTTCCTACGGGTGGACTAGTCCCCGAACCTTTCCCTGTGGACCAGGGTTTCGAGTGGCAGGCGTTTCTTCTTGCCGGCAATTTTCCTTGCAGGATAGCCAAAACAAACAACGACTGTCGGCTTTAGTTCATCCGGAATGCCAAAGTCACGCCTGATCTCACTGTCCCTTAAGCCTGTGAAAAGACCTGATGCAACCCCAAAGTTCCATCCCGCAAGCTGCATGTCCTGGACTACCCTGCCTGCATCGATCATGTGGAATTTATGCTCCGGATTTGTGAGGACGATAATGGCAAAATTGGCGCCTGCCGCCCAGCCGCCGCTTGTGCTATCCTGGGCGAGCCGCTTAATGTTTTCAGTGGACTCTATGATTATGAACCGCCAGTGCTGAGTGTTAAGGCCCGTTCCTGTCATCCTGCCGGCTTCCAGGATCTTTGACTTTACATCTGCTGGAACCGGCTGATTGCTGCTGAATTCTCGTACGTCAAGTTTTGTTGCTATACATTCAAAGGTATCCATTACACCTTGCTAGGGGCAATTACATATTTGAAAAGAGCGATATAGATGCCAGCAATCACTAGAACAATCCAGATGAAAAGAGATCTCCTTTCATTGGGTTTGGCCACTGTAATTGCACGTGTGTATGTATAGGTGGATGTGTGTATATGCGTAAATCTAGTTCTTTAACCCCATGGATGTTTTCGTTGGCCAAAAGGACGGAGAGAGAAAAGACCCGCACTCATCCTCTCGCCGCCCTTCCGTAGCAAAATTTCTTACCTTGCGAATCGAGCAAGTTGCGCCGTGAGTTCAACCATCTTTTTAACGTCCCTTCCGACAGGAGAGAAGGCGTAGCCGAAAATAATGTGCTCCACACCATCTATTGACTTTATTTTTTCAATGTCGCTGCCAATCTGGTCGATGTCGCCGGCCATAGGAGAACGGTGATCCCCGGCAGATTCCAGGACAAATGGATATGTAAGGACGAATACCTTAATCTTTGAAGGATCCCGGTCTTGCTTCCTTGCGGCCTCCTTCAGGCCAGTGACTGCCTGTTCTATCTGCTCCAGTGGTCCGAATCCAGCTATGGGCATCCAGCCGTCCGCAAATTTTGCAATGCGTGGAAATGTGTTTGGCGTGAACCCGCCAAGAACTATTGGAGGATGCGGCCTTTGAATGGGCTTGGGGCCTATTTTTGATGCAGGTATATTGTAGAATCTGCCCTTAAACTCAACCACTTCGTCGGTCCAGATGCGCTTCACCACCTGAAGGAATTCGTCCGCCCTTGCACCCCTGTCTTTGAAGGGAATGCCCGAAGCATCGTATTCATCTTTTGACCATCCAAGTCCAAATCCGACAATAACCCGTCCACCGGACAGCTCGTCTAACGTGGCGAGCCTTTTTGCGAGTATGACAGGATTATCAAAGAGCATGTCGATTATGGAAGTACCAAGAGAAATTCGCTCGGTATTTGCGGCGAGATAGGTTAGAGTTTCCAGCGGATCCAATACGTTCTGATACTCTGAGGGTAACGAGCCGTCAGGCGATGCAACGTATGGAGTCTGAGGCTTTAGAGGCCACAGGAGCCGATCCAAGGCCCAGACGGAATCAAGACCCTGCCTTTCGATTTCCTTTGCTACATAGAGAACGTTATCCCGCGTGGCATTTTCACCCACATGTGGTAGCAATATTCCTGCTTTCATAACTATGACGAGACTACTACTCTGGTACGCTATTAAAGTCGTTTGGGCGAGACAAATTCAGACCCAATGCTCGCAGGCGGGGAACCTCTTCACCCGTAGCAACAGCAACAACAACGACAACAAAAGTCAGGCGGATTTCGCTTGTCATGCAGGAAATAGAGCATATGGATTCTTTCCCTAAGCCCTTCGGACTCCGGTACTTACAAGAAACACTAATCAATTCTCCTCATTTCCACAAACACAGAGACCGTCAATGAAAAAGATCGTGAAACTTGCTGACACGGCGAGCTTAATATTTGCCAATGTTAGGGAAAGGTCGTACTCGTCCGAGATATGCTAGTCGTATTGCAGAGTGCGAATGTGCAGGATAGGTAATAGCACGTCCTTCCTTTTTTTTGCTGTGAATTCAATTCTGTTGTTATTTTCAATCCAGCGCCTATGTCTCAAATACCGCTACCTTGTGCGTTTTTGCCTGTTTGTACAGCGCAACCGGATTAGCAGCCTGAAGGAATGTCCTTCAGATTTGCCCATCTTGCCGCCCCGCCGGAAGCCAACCCGCCTTGAATTACGACTGACAGCTGCCTTGAGGCCGTACACTGTTGTTCTTCATTGGTAGAAGTCTGCCAGTGTAGGTTGGCATTCAATTCATCATTGTGCACGTCTCCAGCTCTGAAAGCAATTGCGGAGTGGGCTTCTACCGGGCCCAGGTCACCAGCCCATGAGCCTGATACTCCGGTATTCCAATTTTCAAAGAAAACGCTGTTGCTAGTCTTGCTATTGTTGTCGGGATTTGCGCATGAAATATTTGTATTGTGATTGAAGACTTTGCCACCATATTGGGCCCAGATCAAGTACTTGCCATCGTTGTTGCACCAAGTGCCTGCAACTAGATCCCCGTCCGCAATCCACTCAAAAGATGGAATGCGGTGCGCCTCGAGGTTGCCAAAGACTGAGCTATCTGTGAACGCAAGTGTTGCATTTTCTCTGTCAATTGACTGAGAACCACAGTCTATGCACCCGTCGATGCTGCTCATCACCCAGCCGATCTGGGTCATATGCTGTATGGGCAAAGTTGACCACTTTTGGTTTAAGAGAAATGCCAAGTAGCTATCCATGTTTTCAAATATCGTAGAGTTGTACCGAGGAGTATTCAGATGCGCAGCCGTTCCGTGGATTTCGCTTGAAACGACATCATCTGTCTCTGCTATTACAAACGATGGTCTAGGATTCGATGGTGGATAATAATAGGGCTGTTCAGACCCGGTCGGCTCTTCCAAAACGATGTCATTGGTACATTCATGCGATGACTTGGTCGGTACGCCTGCGCGCTCGACTTCTCCTGATTCCAAGTCCACATCGATTACCGCTTGCCAACCTTGATGACAGCTTATCGGAGGGTTGCCGCTATTATCTGGTAGGCGCAAGTATACAACAGCCGTTTCCCATCTTGGCTCAGGTTTGACAACGCCTACAAAATCCATTCCGACTACCTTCCATTCTCCAGTGGGCGACCAGTCTTCCAGCTCGTCAACATCCAGCGCTAGCTCCGCGATTTGCTGCTTTTCTGGTGTCGTCAATTCCGGATTTGACATGATTTCAACATTTTCGTAACCTACTTTATTCAGCGGAATCAGATCAGGCTTGGAACTACCTGCAAATTGCAAGAGTTCGTCGACTTGTGCAGTTTGATCGGCGACCGCTTTGGCCACCAAATCAGGATCTTGGGATTTATTATCGACGACATCAGTAGCAGTAGCAGCGTCTCCATCGTCATCTTTTTCATTCATTTCCGAAAAGGATGCAAGCTCGTCAACGGAGTCTATATAATTGTCGACCACATCATTCAGTTGATCTGCCGCCTTGTCAGCGGCAAGGAAAACGGGCTCAGTTACCTTTTCCGCCACAGAAACATTGATGCCTTCATTCACAATCTTGTTCTCCGTATTTTTGACTGCACTCGTGATAGGATCGGTTACCGCATCGGCTACTGGAATCGGAGATAGTTCCGAGACTTCGCGAATGGCAGGAGCCAATGCGCTTTGCCGTGCTATTTTTGAGGCATCATCTATAGTTCTTGAGAGCAGCTCGTCAGATTCATTAGAAATTAGTTCGGTTGTATCTCCCACCGCAGAGTCGATCACATCCTGCGCCCTAGGCAATTTCTCAGTTACTTCCCGGACGCTATCAGTCGACTGGCTGACTATCTTGTCGGAAGTCGATTCAAACGAGTCTAATCCGTCAGTGAGTATTTCTGTGGTGTCCGGGGATTTTAATACGTCAACTTGAACTTTGTTCTCTACGGCTTCTTTACTATTCTTTATGATTTTGCCGGCATCCCCTATATCGGGCACATCGCTCGATGCCTTGTCCAAAATATTCAAATCGTCAATTTCATCCTGCACTTTAGTTACGGCGTCTTCCGTATCCGGCGTTTCATCAACGGCACCAAGGTTGCGTTTATTTTTCAGGATATTCTCTGGTTCGGCAGAAATTAGATCCGCATCAATTGCCTTGACGGGATCAGACAGTTCTGAATCGTCAAGTTCTGCCACATCTTGTACATCAACGGCATCCTGTTCGGCCTTTACATCATCTTCGACACGAAGCGTGTCTGCAATATCATCGTTGGTAGTAATGTGTCCATTTCTTTGATCATTGATTGTTTCAACTGTTGCTTGTTCCACACCATCGGCAACTGAATCATTTTCATCTAGGGGTAGTGGTAGTGGCAGTGAAAATGATAGCTGGGGTAGAGACGCTGCAAGTATCAATTGTGCTGCTATTGCAATGATTAACAGAGGATTCATGGATTTCACGCCCTAGCCGGCTGTTTCGGGCGCATCAGCCTCATTGCAGCAAATACCGCGATGCCTATGATAGCGCCACCCACTATGGCAATAGCGATATCTGTGAAGCCAGAAGCAGCTATTCCAGGAATTAATGTTGAAAGGGAACCGGGCGCAGAGCGAGGGATCGCGTCAGGGTCAGCCAGCTCCATTCCTTTGCTCCCTGCTGTAATTACAGCTTCGCGCCCAATCCCACCGAGCAGGCTTGCCAAGGAGAGGATAACAGACATTCCTGCGATGAAGGCGACTATGCCAGCTATCACGCTTCGGGAAAGTCTGGCCCAGATCGCGTCGCGGGTCTTTTTTCTCTTTGCTGCTAATTGTTTTTCATCGTACTCTATGCCACAGTCAGCCTTGCCACCTTCCTCATCATTATTGTCTTCACGCCTGTCGTAAATGGTTCCTATAATCAGAATAGTGGTTGCAGGTCCGTAGTACTTTACTGGCTTGTTTTTCTGGCTCATGGCAAGTTTTTCAATTTTGACTAGTCCTGCATCTAGCAATCGGTTCAAGTGCCAGTCGACAAGCGGAAATGAAATATCAAGGGTTCTGGATATTTCACCGGGGCTAATGATCCGATTGCGGCAAATGGATGTGAATACGGCCCTCCCAGTGTCATCAGCCAATTCTCTTCCAATAATTTTTAGCCGTTCATCCTCAGTACTAATAATCTCAATGCGCTCATTGTTGATCGTAGAATCGTCGCTGCAAGTGGGCCAACCATCATGCAGTTTTGAGGCATGCATGCTTTCATTGACCGCATTTTTGATGTTGTCCAAATATTTCCCATGTTATCCGCAAATTATTTTATATATCAGGTTAGTCGGCAAAATGTTTTTGAATGTTCTAATATTAATTTAGGATACACTGATCTATTCTCATCAAAGAGGGCTGTACCTAGTCGCCCTGCCGCATTTCGACAGGCACCAGAAATTGGGTTAAACTCGAGTTTAATCAAACAATATTATCGTCACATGCTTTTGATAGCGTTGATGATGCATTCATTTTCCAATCCCAGCCAGTCAGAAGTACTAGGCTTTGACTGGCAGAGACACGCGCTAAAGATAGTCTCAGCACTTTCCAGCGAGAGAAACCTAAAGTTATTTCGGCTGGCAGAAGATGGACTCGTTTTTGATTTTTCCGCGCTTGCCAGATCGGGGATATCTAGAAAGCAGTATTACAGGGGCGTGCGGCAGCTGCACCAGCTTGGGCTACTGCGTAGGATGGAAAAGAGATACTATCAGTCCACGCTTGGAATTGCGATATATCAGAGCATGTCAAGGCTCTCAAAGCTTGTAGTCCAAGGCAATGCCATCCAGACCATTGATGCGGGACTGGCCATGGGTCTGGATATTTCCAAAGTCATTGATTCATTGAAGCAATCAGGCATGCTCGACGCCGACATGGTAGGATCTATAGAGCAGTCGATTTGTGGCATCGGATTGCCCGACAGAGAAGAAGCAGAGGAAGTAAAGTTAGTTAGCAGTTAACGCAGACTTTTGGCTTTAGAATGAATTTGATGCAAACAAGAGAGAGAGTGTGTGTGTATTTTGCTCCACTTATGGGTTATGGAAATTATGGTAGTGAATGAATGGTTCCTCTCCCAAAAATACCGCTGAACAACTGTGCCTACGGCAGCCACCCTTCTAGGCTTTGGGCCGGATTTGCTCACCCGAGTCTCGGATTTTTAGTGCGCAGGACTCGATTCAAGGGACTTGATGGAAAAAAATCTACCCTGTTTTGCTCAAGGCAAATATTGCGCCTACCTTATTGACCCATAATTCACGGCTTTGAAGTTCATGCTGCCCCTTTTTTCACATTTCAATAGCCGAGCAACAATCTCTTTGTAGAATAAGAATTCAATAATGAAATAAGCAAGTGTGTATGTTGGTATATCAACAAGGTGCCTGCATGAAAGTCCATGTGCGGAGAGATAGGTTCAGGCAAGCCATTCTTGCAGCCGTGGCTGACAAAGAGATGCTGAAAATAATAGAACTTTCGACCTATGCTCCAAAGTCGGTGAATGCGATAATTAGGGAAACTGAAATTTCACATAGCACCGCCTATAGGAAAATCCGATGGATGCTCGAGGAAGGAATACTGTACACTGAAAAGATCGAAATCACTCCAGACGGAAAAAAATTTAGTCTCTTTAGGAGCACCCTCAGGTCGATTAGCTTTTCATACGTTGATGGCAAGACCAGCGTCGAAGTGGACTATAATATAGACGTGCTAGAAAAGACAGCTGAGCGGCTCTTTTCCCTGGAGCTCTAGCCTTCCTCCAGAGTATCTGCCACTTTTTTGCCGCTCCTGCGCGAAAAGTAGAACCTGAGCCACATCATGGCGCCAAACATCACCATCGCAGAGGTATGCACGTACATGCCCAGTTCACCATCTGAACCTAATGAAACTGCTGATCCCCCTACCACTGCTAAGTCCAATATTTCACCGGCTATCCAAATTAGTAGAAACAACGAAATCTGGAACTGGAAACTCCTGACGCTTCGTGACTTTGCTGAAAGCAGTACAAAGATTCCAAGTGCAACAATAAGTAGAACGAAGGTAAGGCTTCCAAAAGTTTCAGATGGCATCATCAGGGTTATTTTGCATCAACCTCCTTCTTTTTTCTCGAGAATCCCAAATAGACACAGCCAAATACGACAAGCAGAGCCACCGATAGAGGCTCAAATAAGGAATCCGCCATGGATTCCAGTCCCTGCAGCCTGGCAATGTGGTATATTCCATGTACAACGATAAACGCTGTGAGGGCTAGCGTAACTTTGCCCATGTTGCCCCGAATCCTGATACTCAGGTAGGCCGGAATAACGGCTGCGAGGAAAATCGCCGCCGCTCCCACCAGATCCAGGACTGTCTCTACAGTCATCTTTTGAACTGCGTATCCTTTCGACTGCCTGCTATAATACCTGTGTTCTCAATACCAAGATTGAATTTCAAAAGTGGTATTCGTATGCTTGGAATATGTAGCCCAGTGCTGAATCTGCCCTATGAACCAAACAACAGCGGTACCGGTGACGGCGATGTTCCTGGCGATTCTTGCAGGAGGCTTGTTTCTCCTGCCAACCCAGACTGGCCAGAATAATGCATCTGCCACCGAATCAATGCAAACAGCTAGGGGTAGCATCGGAAGCGTGCAGCTGGATGCGGCGGGCAACGCAGGGTGGGTCCAAACTGGCATATGGGTCATCAGGATGTCTCCCCCCTCTACAGGCTCGGAACAACCAACCGTTAATCTCATTGCAAGGTTTGTAATGGTCAAGCCGGATGGCACAGCTATGCACGTGCACAAGATCTACAATTTCAGTGCAGCAGAAATGTCTGAAGAGGGCAATTCCACAACTGTGGTCAATGGCACGGCGACTGTGACCATGAGCAGCGGACCCGTTTCGGGGGTACCAGTAACGATAAAGGTTTCCAACAACGCTGTGATTGGATTCTGGATAGGCCCTGAAAAGGTTGATGCACATTTTGGCAGCACTCCAGTCTACGGGACGGTGTCTACCAATTCTCAGGAAGTAATGAAAGACATTCGCACCCTGATGCAGGGGATGGACGGCTCGCAGATCCCGGCTCCTTCAAACAACAACAATAACAATAACAACAATACCACTACTAACACCATCAGTCTGAATGCAACTGAGGTCGATGAAGTCTACAGGTGGGCTTCAGATGAGGGGATAAATCCAAGCCTAAAGCTCGTCGCGAATGCAAATAATGTCATACGGATCCAGAACCCAACTGACGAGGAACATGAGTTGGTGTTTGAAGCCAACGGCGAAGAGGTGGCCACCAGTGGCGATATCGAGCCAAATGAATCCGGGGAGCTGGCTTACACACCGGAAATGACCGGCACCTTCGAATATCATTGCGAGTATCATCCGGACACGATGAAGGGCACCTTCGAGGTCGCCGCTGCCCCATGAGAGGAGGTCGGGAACAGCAGCTGACAAGGCATGCATGCATACATACATACACATTCTTTATTCCACAGACAGACAATCCATGCAAAGGAGCAATGAGGTCAAAGAGGACAGCCATAGGAAAGAACAGGTGGCACAGGCCACGGCTCTACCTTACCATTGTGGCTATTTCGTTACCTGCTTTCCTAGTCCTTACTGCCTTCTTTTTTTCACCCGGCCATAACAATAATAACAATTCAATGCTGGTGTTTGTAAATGCGGATGCAAAATTTGCAGGTCTAATCCCGCTTACCGCCTACGGATGGCTGATTATTCTGGCCGCGCCCACTTTGGCGTCATCCGTTGCATTGTTCAAAGGTTACAAGATTGGAATATTCATTTCACTTGCCACCCTACCCCTCCTTGGTTTCACCCTTGGCATGAGCATTTTCGTTTTCATGCAAGGTCTCCAGTCAGAACTGTTTACCAAGCTCCTTATCGACCTCGGCATAGCACTGGTCATGGTCCTGTTGGGGCCACTCTTGCTCGCATGGAAGAGGATAAGATGGCATCGCAGAGCTAATCGACGCATATTGCCGCATAGGGCAGGAGCATCGTTTGACAGAAGATCAGAAGCAACGTCCTAGTCTATGATTTAAGGCGCTTTCCAAATTGTCACAGGATTCTTTCAACCTATAAAGCAATTCAAGGCGCTCTGGATCACGCCAAGAGCTATCGCCGAGGTGTCAAAATGTGCGACTCAGAGCTTCTTCCTTTATTCGCCCGTTCCATATTACATCTACCATAGGTTGCCCTAGTTTTAAAAATCGCTTTACGGGTGAGGGAAGTGATTAATTATTTGTGTGGATTGAACTCACATCAGATGCGAGCGCCTTGCTCGATCTTTACCACATACCCGCAGCTCATCTGCGGCTTGAATTTACCTTCAACCAGCAGGCAATTCTGGGAATATAGATAGTATTTGCAGTCCTTGCACTGAAAACCCGGAGCACCTTTGGCTATGACATGTCCCTCATTGTACTTCAATTTTTTTCCAGATCCTTTCACGTACATCCAGACAATGTCTCCTGGTAGCATTCCGTCACCCTTGGGAGAAAAGAATTTTGAGATGCCCCTTTCATTATTGATTTTTCCAGATACCAAATGGCATTTGCCTTCATCGCCCAAATTGAACTTGCATTTTATGCACGAATCACAGTCGCTAGTTGCGGCCGGCTCATCATTTGGATAAGTAGTATTGTATCCCGCTTTTGATTTTGGAACCTTTTTCTTTTGGTAAAGTGACCTAAGAAACGTGGCGTCGGGCTCGGACATGTCGCGTTCATCCTGAGAACCCATAGACTTTGCAATGGCTGATGGTTTTGGACTCAAGAGGACATAGATTTATGCATTGAATTGTATTTTAGTCATCCCGGACCCCGTCGTTTTCATTTGTAACACTATGAAGGATGACGACTCGGGCACCAGTATCGTATAGGATTGGCCCCTATTCGAAAAGGATGTGATGAAGGCTTGTTCGTTTTCGGCAGGACATTGCTAGCGTAAACCACGAAATTGGCTATGGTAAAATGGTTGTCAGAGCATTGAAGGGAATGCCAACTTGTCACGATATTGTTGACTTTTGTGGTAAGTGAGAGAAGCAGAATCGTCACTTCAGAGAGAAAATAGGACTCGGAGAAAATGCTTCAGGATCCAATCGTCCCAACCACGAGATGATATTGAAAGACAAGACGGCTCTATGTCTGATGCAAAATCCGGACCTGAAAAGAGAGCGGTGGTTGGCGGGTTACGATTCAATGTGTCCGCTAAAGTAGGGTTGTATTACCCGGATAAAGATTCGTTTTTCGCGGCATGATTCGTGATAAAAGTGAGACAGGATAACGTAGAATCGATATGGTGAATCGCTATGCAGAACCACTACCGGAGCGGATGGAGGTGCAGAATCACGGAAAGGCCTTGTGCGCCTATATATCGCTAGCGATAATTTATTAGTTTGTTGTGCATATATTGCCCGTGAATTTAACAGCAAAACAACCTGTCGCGGTAAGCAGCGGGTTATCGTTCGGTGTTCGAGCCGCATCAGCCATGGGGGTATCGGTTGTTGCCGATGCACTCGATTATGTCGGATCGCCAATATTCGCGCTGCCAGTGATAGGAGACATCAGCGACGCAATAGTGATGGCCATACTCTACCGCCTGACAGGGAGCAAGCGATCAGCTGTGATTAATGCCATAGAATTTATCCCATTTGTCGGCGACTTTATCCCAACCTATACCATAACGACATTGATGTGGATTTTCAAGGAAATGCGAAAGGAAAAGACCGACTACAAGAGTCAGTCATTACCCACGCCAGGCAAGAAAATCGGACACTCAGTGCATGAAGAATCGGTAATCTTGGACGCAGGTTCCGCGCATATAGGCACCAGCGGCTCAGGCCAACGTGGGCCCAATCTGCAGACAAGGTTGATGAGGGCGTACGCAGTGCTCAGAAGCAAGGCGTGACAGCCTGAAAGGTGAATAAGTATGACGGCGGGTCGCCGTCCTAATTCATCAGACTTTTTGCGGTGTCGTCACTAATTTGCCAAACAGCTGCGAGTCTGCCATCTTTAGATGCCCTTCGACCATCCTGCTAAATGGGTAGAGGCTGTCAATGACGGGCCTTATCTTTCCCTTGCTCACCCAGTTTATCACTTCTTGCAGACCGGCTCTCGTCCCCTGCGTAGCTCCCAGCAAGTTTATGCCCCTAAAGAAAAGGTATCGCAAATCAATTGAGGAGTCATAGCCTGTCGTCGCGCCTGTGGATACCAGGGTCCCTCCCATCTTTAGCAGCCCGACTTCCTGTGGGAACACCGTCTTGCCGATATGCTCGAAAATAATATCCACGCCTTGCTTGTCCGTTATGCCGCGCACCTTCTTGTACCAGTCGGCTTCGCGGTGGTTTACTGCATGGTCGGCACCAAGCTCAATGCACTTGTCCATCTTGTCCTGCCTGCCAGCCGTTGCGATGACATTGCAGTTGAATAATTTTGCAATTTGGATGCCGGCTATCCCCATCCCACTTCCTCCGCCCATTATCAAGACGGTCTGACCCGGCGTTATGTTGGCACGCGTGACCAGCATGTGCCAAGAAGTCATGCCTACCATTGAAATCGCTGCCGCGTCAGTAAACGAGACGTTTTCGGGCAGCTTGATCACGTTGACTTCTGGAAGATGAGTATACTGGGCGTATCCACCCCACAGCGGTCCGGTCTGAAAACCCCAGACCTGCCGGCTCCGGCAATCATATTCTCTACCGGAAGTGCACTCGTGGCAAACCCTGCATGTAAGGTTCGGGTACGAGACTACTTTATCGCCGACCTTGATATTTCCCGTAGTATGTTCTCCGACCTCAACTACTGTCCCTGCTATGTCGCTTCCGGAAATATGAGGCAGCGGGATCTTGATGGGCTCACCCCAGATGCCCCATAGATCATTGTAATTATAAGCCGCCGCTTCCACTTTAATCAGGACCTCGTTAGACTTCGGACGGGGCGTATCGATATCCTCAATTTTTACGACCTGCCTCGGATCCTTGCTATGTTCTCTATAGACTGCTGCTTTCAAAGTTACCTCCATTCCTGCTTACTTGGGAACATATATTCATGATGGCGTCGGCCGGCCCGTAAATGTTGGCAAAATGCACGGATTCGATCAAGTATGATTTCATCCCGTCCGGCAGCAGTGATGGGTGAATTGACGATAAAGCAGTTGCTATAACCCTTGGGGCGCGGGTGCTATCTTACCCTGAGCTTCCGGGTTTCATTCTTGTGCCACTCGCAGATCGTAACCACAGCCTTTTTGCCATCCCATTCAAGGGAGCAGCCGCAGGGGAATTTTTCCGGCTTCAGTGATTAATTGAATGGTGCCGTCGGCTATTAGGTTATCTAAAGAAAGTCTGATAAAAGCACGTATGGTTTTGCGACAAGCATAAAGATCAGGCGTCGGTCCTGATGCAGTATTTATCCAGCAGAGACAACCTGATCCATGGGACGCTGCTTTCGGTTAATTAATAAGTGAACAGCCTCGTCAATATGCCCACTTCATTGGCTCAACAGCGGCCTCCTTCTGGGAAGGATCATTTTTCGAGTCATTCGAAAGAATATGCAACTTCAAGACCTACCTATCCGATCACATTATTCGAGTTTATTCTCAGCCATGTCCATGAGAAAAAATTGGCCTGGGACTGCGCGACAGGAAACGGGCAGGCAGCAACAGTTCTTGCCAATCAATTTGAGCGGGTGATTGCCAGCGACATAAGTGCAAAGCAGATAGAGAATGCCCATAAGAGGAGCAATGTCGCTTATGAGATATTTCCGGCTGAAAGGACTCCATTGGAAGACGAGAGTATTGACCTTATCACTGTAGCCCAGGCACTCCATTGGTTCGACTTTGGTCAATTCTACAGGGAGGTTAGAAGGGTTTTGCGCAAGGGAGGCATTATTTCAGCATGGGCTTATGGTCACCATAGGATATCACCTGCCATCGATAGGGTCTCACACAAGCTGTACAAGGACATCTTGGGAACTGAATATTGGCCAAAGGAGATAGAATATATCGAAGGCGAATACAGGGATATACCATTTCCTTTTGAACAGATCGCGGTTCCACAATTCCACATACAGTTGAGCTGGAACTTGCCGGAACTCTTGAATTATCTCCATACATGGTCCAGTGTTCAAAAATATATGGAGAAGAACGGGGATGATCCTGTTACTCAAGTAAGCGATGAGCTGAAGGAAGCATGGAGAGAAGGAACAGTAAGAGGCGCAGAAGGAGAGACAGCAATTGATCGGAAGAAGCGTTTGGTTACTTGGCCGCTCTATGTAAAAATCGGCAGGATACAAGAGTAGCAACTTAGGATTCCTTTTAAGCATGCAAAGCTGATGGCTAGTGGACTACATGCAACTAAAGTGGGGCCAGACGGAGATCAGCATCGTAAAGGGCGACATAACGGATCAGGACGTTGATGCAATAGTGAACGCGGCCAATTCGACGCTCCTCGGAGGACTTGGAGTCGATGGTGCTATCCATAAGCGCGGCGGCTCCCAGATATTAGAAGAATGTTTGCAGATAAGGCGCGACCAGTTGCCAGAAGGACTGCAAAGTGGCAGGGCGGTAATTACGACAGGAGGTGCACTCAGGGCAAGGCATGTTATTCATACCGTAGGCCCTATCTGGGGAGATGGCCTACTGAATGAGGACAAGACCTTGGCAGAGTGCTACCGCAGTTGCCTAGGAATAACCAAGGAAAAAGCGATTCGCAGCGTGGCTTTTCCTGCCATAAGCACGGGTGCATACGGATACCCGCTGAAGGAGGCGACAGAGGTTGCCCTAAGAACCGTCAATGCATTTGTGACTGAAGAAGGGTGGCCTGAAATAGTCGTCTTTGTGTTATTTGACTCTGAGGCACTAGAAATGTACGAACGGTGGTCACGAACTTCAATGCGATCAAAGGGCCGTAATAAAGAAAAGATCTACAAGACTGACCCTGCGCAAGGTAACACACATGTGTAAACATTATGCATCAGGCTGCTACCTACCGCTTGAGCAGAATGGTGCTGAGCTCGGTTATCCTGCGATAATATAGTTGCAAATTCATAGGAATAGTGTCAGTCATTGCGGCCCTGGCCGCCCTACTCCAATTATTATATCATGTACACACCAAAGTCACCGCATTTCATATTACTTGCAAGTTCCAAGTACCCTTCTTTTTTTGAAAAGGGCTTCTATATTGTGGCCCTTGATGGGCACCGGAGGTAAAAGTGTGCTACCCTGCCACTATTCCATGTAGGTGGGAGTTGCCATTCTTGCAAATTATGTCCTTATTGCGCATTCGATTACATTCAATTAGCCCAATTCCAAATGCATGACAATCGACTGGCTGTCGAAAGAACAAGGAGGACTAGTTCCCGAAACTAGCGATTCCTGAATCCTGCATGTCTTGGCGAACAGTAGCCACAATAGTCGGTATTGGGCCTTGTGTGGCAGATACATTCGCATTTGCCACCTGACGACTGTGTTTTATTGAATTTTCTCACGATGCGATTCACTCGCCCTCATATATAACACATGGCGCTTTCATATCGAGGGGGGTCACTTTTGATGGAAGCGCCGCCATCGGGCAAGCCGTCATCATAGACAATCGTCCCGGTGAGACTCTATTTCTTTGTCTGAGCAAATTGTCCATGCGAACTTTTTGCTGAAAGTTCCC
>DATEIL010000076.1:0-9194 GCA_035279085.1 Nitrososphaera sp. | reverse complement strand
CAATGATGCTACTGGTATTAGTAATACCAATACCTCTTACGAAACCAAGGTTCGGCGTGACTTTAATGACATTGATTTTCAAAAGCAGGACCTCTACAACAAGGGCCGCAACCAGATGTCAAATGAGAAATTCCTAGATGCCATTCGGAGCTTTGAGCTTGCCATAAGGATTGACCCGCGATTTGTTGACGCTTGGGTAGAGAAAGGTTATGCACATTTTCATCTGGGCGAGTACAGCGTTGCAATATCGTCCTACGACAGGGCGATAGAAATCGATGTTGAAAATCCTTCTGCCTGGAACCTCAAGGGCCTGGCTTATTACAAGATGAAAAATTATGATAAGGCAATACAGTGCTGCGAAAAGGCAATAGACATTGACCCTAATGACGGCATGTCATGGTACAATATGGCGTGCTATCTCACTCTGAGCGGCAAGGCGGACGACGGTCTCGAGGCCCTCAGGAGATCAATAGAGATCGACATTCAAAATGCCCGCAAGGCCGTACGCGACCGTGACTTTGAAAGTGCTAGGGCGGAGGAAGGATTCAGGAGGATAGTCGAAGTAGTGGTTCTGGAATCTATCAGGCATGGTTATGACTATGTGGGCAAGATTGTCTGGGTTACCGGCATGGACAGGGCCGAAGTCGAGGACGCACTGATGCGCCTTGCCATGAAGGGCTTGGTGACAAAGCACGAAAGAAGAAACTTTACTGCCAAGGAAGAATTCTACGAACTGGCAAAGGAGATTGCGGATAAGGTAGGAACGGTGAGACGCACCGGCCTGTTTGGAACAAACAAGGAGGTAACTGCGCCAGTCCAGCAAGTAAAGGACATCAGGGAAGTTCTGGGCAAGGCAAAGGACTCTATTGAGAAAGGCGATCTTGCAAACACCTTGGACCTCTTTGACCAGCTTGTCAACCCGCTCAAGCATGGGAGCGCTATGGTTGAACAGTTCTTTGACGAGCACAGGGATTTGCGTCTGTACAAGATAAGACTGCAGGACAAAGGACAGGAGTATCTTAATTCGCACAAGACTGACTTGGTTGATCTCATTACAAAGATTGATCACAGGATAGAAAGCGGCGCGGCAAAACAACAAACTGCAAAAGATTAAATCTACACTTTTTCTTGCATAGCACTAGTAGTAACAGCATGACAGAAGTCAGAGTTGCGGTCATTGGCGTAGGCAATGTAGGTTCCACCTTTGTTCAAGGCATTAATTATTACAATAGCAGTGGCGGCAAAAACAAGATTGGCCTCTGGCATGAAAAGGTGTCGGGCTTAAAGCCATCAAACATTAAGGTAGTTTCCGCTTTTGATATTGACCCTGCCAAGGTGGGAGGCCAGTTATCAGATGTTGCATCTCAAAGGAGCGACGCTAAAAATCCAATTGCTATCAATTCAAAGGTGGTTATAGAGCCAGGCCTGCTGTCCGATACCGCCAACAGCAATAACAGGTTTGACCGGCCGGCCACAGTTTCGCCAGAGGAATTTGCAGCTGCACTAAAGAAATCAACGGCCCAAATAGCCCTTAATCTCATTTCGTCGGGTCTTGATAAGACATCACTTGGATATGCCAAGGCTGCACTCCAGGCAGGGGTTTCTCTGGTCAATGCAACGCCATCCAAGTTAGCAGGCAATTCCGCGCTTGCAAGGCAATTTTTGCAGAAAAAACTGGTGCTCGCAGGCGATGACCTGCTCAGCCAGTTTGGAGGCACGGCATTTCACAAGGCCATGATTGACTTTATGGTCGAAAGGGGCATACATGTGGACAAGAGCTACCAGCTTGACGTAGGCGGTAGTGCCGAAACAAAGAACACAATGGATGAGCGCGTGAGGATGATGAAGCGCGCCATGAAGACAGGCTCGATCGGGATGGAGGCACCCTACAAATTCGAGTCCGTTGCCGGGACTACTGAATATACCGACTTTCTGGGTGACTCGCGGAACAGCTACTACTGGATGTCGAGCCAAGGATTCCTTGGAAGCAAGGTTGTGATGGATCTGACCCTCAGGACAAGCGATGGACCAAACGCAGGGAACGTTCTACTTGATTTGGTGAGGGCCATGTCGCGGGCAAAAGGCGCAAAGGCAGCAGAAATTATCAGTGCATACGGCTTCAAGAGCCCTCCGGCGAAATACAAGATCAGGGACGCATATTCGGCGTTCGTAAAGGCCTTTGTCTAGTTGATAATCTTTTAATACCCACATCTGCGGATAGTTCTGCAATGGCAAAGATATTCGCAGATGTCAGCGAAAAGGAAATCACACGCACGATAGCAGATATGTTCAATGAAACTATGCGAGAATATACGGATTCTGACGTGATAATTATCGGCGCCGGCCCGGCGGGCCTTACCGCAGGACGAGAACTCGCCAAATCAGGCGTCAGGACACTAATTGTAGAGCAGAATAATTACATCGGCGGTGGCTACTGGGTAGGAGGCTACATGATGAACCCGGTGACTGTCAGGGCGCCGGCGCAAAAAGTCTGGGATGAGCTCGGCGTGCAGTATAGAAAGATAAGCGAAGGACTCTATGCTACATGGGGTCCAGCTGCCTGCTCGAAACTTATTGCCGCCGCATGCGATGCAGGTGTCCGCTTCCTGCAGCTGACCAAGTTCGATGACTTGGTGTTGAAGAACAAACGCGTATCCGGCGTCGTGGTGAATTGGATGCCAGTATCAGCATTGCCAAGGAACATCACATGTGTTGATCCTGTGGCTTTGGAGAGCAAGATAGTCATCGATGCATCTGGCCACGATTCAGTTGCAGTAAGGCGCCTGATGGACAGGGGCTATGTCAAGTGGAAGGGCATGGATCCGATGTGGGTCGAAGGCGGCGAAGATGCCGTCGTGAACTCTACAGGCGAAGTCTTCCCAGGTCTGATTGCAGCAGGAATGTCCGTAACCGAAACACACGGTCTTCCAAGAATGGGGCCGACCTTTGGTTCGATGCTGCTCTCGGGCAAAAAGGCCGCAGAAGTGGCACTTGGCAAGCTCAAAGAGATGCCAGCACCGCCGAAGCTCAAGGCAAAGTAAGAACTAACCTTTTATCCTCTCTTCTTCTTTTCCTTTTTTGTGCTCTGATTGGATTTTCATAATATTCACATCTACCGAAATGCATCGCTGAGCGAACCGGATGCAACGACTGTTTTGGCGGCGAACCTTTCAAAAATCTTCCCGCACTGCAAGATAGACATCAGAGACCCGTTCGACAGGTTTTATGGAATACATGAATTCCAGAGGATATGCAGCCAAGCGGCAATATCAGAAATAAAGCAGCCGTTTGATAGGCAGCCTGAATCAAATTCCGAGGCTGCGGCGGATCTGTTCGACGGATTCATGCTGCAGAATGTGATGCGTCTGGCAATGCCAGAGCGGGAGCGTAGCTTGGAGAATGTTCACATCATCCTGACAGACATGCTCACTTGCACGTTTGATGAGGACGACTGGAGATACCATGCGCGCACGGTTATTTGCGGCACTCCTTGCATGGTATCGCTTTCAGGCATAGTGGAAGCACCTGCAAAGCCCAAGGAGTACTACTACTACCTTGCGCGTGCAGGAACCACGGATCCAAATTTAATGCAGAAAGAATTCGGCGACAGATACATCACTCATGGCGACAAGCGGATTGCTTCTGCGATTCTGCAATATTCCATACAGGCAGTATTTTTTTTCGTAACCGATGGAGAACCATTTTGCGACAATCCTGCTTGCCGGCTGTTCAACTTTCACTGGCAGGAAGAGCTTATCAACAATCTTCAAAATCCAAGGTTTTGCAACAGGCACAAGGCCATCTTGAAGAAATTCAATGCCAGAAGTCATCAACAATAAAGTTTGATGCGTGGTAGTGATACCAGTATACAGAAATTACCTTACTTGTCAAAACATGCGATAATTTACATAAAGCTGTGGCAGGTTCGGACCTGCCGAACGGATTATTAATAGGTCTCTGACTTTCAATTTGTACTTTGTCCGCGGGGGAAACAGGCTCTGGCAGTCAAAAGCATTATGACGTAGTGATAATCGGCTCCGGCCCGGCAGGATATACTGCCGGCGTCTACACATCCAGAGCCAAACTTGCAACCCTTATCATATCAGGTACGCTCCCCGGTGGCCAGTTAATGACCACAAGCGAGGTCGAAAATTACCCGGGATTCCCAAGCGGCATATTCGGCCCTGAGCTCATGATGAACATGCGCCAGCAGGCGGAAAGGTTTGGAACTGTGATTGTAGACGACGAAGTCACCCGGGTAGATTTCAAAAGCAAGCCGTTTTCAGTTGTCACACATTCAGAGACATATACAGCTGAAGCAGTGATTGTCTGTACCGGCGCGTCACCCCGCAAGCTGGGTATACCGGCGGAGCAGCAGTTCAGCGGGAGGGGAGTGTCGTATTGCGCAACGTGCGATGGGCCTTTCTTCAAGGGCGAAGACATTGTTGTAGTAGGCGGAGGGGACACGGCGATGGAAGAAGCGACATTTCTCACAAAGTTTGGCAAGTCCGTCAAAATAGTCCACAGGAGGGATTCGCTCCGAGCGAGCAAGATCCTCCAGGACAAGGCGCTAGAGAACCCAAAGATAGAATTCCTATGGAACAGCGTCATTTCCGACATAAAAGGCGACAAAAAGGTCGCAACGGTGATGGTGAAGAACATGGAAAGCGGTAGCGAGAGGACGATTGAAGCCGGAGGCATCTTTGTTGCAATTGGGCATGAACCAAATACGCTGATATTCAAAGGGCACCTGGACCTTGACGACAAGGGATACATTGCCCTCAAGAACCACACTAGAACAAGCGTAGAAGGCGTGTTTGCTGCAGGCGATGTCCATGATCACAGGTACAGGCAGGCAGTCACTGCTGCAGGATTTGGCTGCATGGCAGCTATCGACGTTGAAAGATGGCTCTCTGAAAGAAAGGTTAGAAGAAACTAGGGAAGATCATAGGCGAGCTGCGACATGTGCTTTGCGCTTGCAAGGGCCTTGTCATATTCCTGCTCGGTCATGACGCCTTCCTTCAGGTAAAGGCTCTTGAACTTTCTGCCATCATCTGCAAATATCCCTACAATGACACCATGGTCGAGATTTTCAGCCGCCTTTAGCATCGAAGTCATGACAGATCCCGAGGATGGACCTACGAGCAGGTTCTCTTTTTCCGCCAGCTGCTTGACTGCGTCAAAAGAATCCTTGTTGGTTGCAGTCATCCATTCGTCAACGACACCCTCTCTGCGCTTGAAAAGTTCGGGCATAGAAGATTCTTCAAAGTTGCGCAGGCCCTGAAGCAGATGGTTCTTTTGCGCTTGGACCGCAATGACTCGCACATCCTTGCTTTTCTCCTTCAGGTATGTGGCAGTGCCTGTAATAGTGCCCCCTGTTCCACATCCAGTCAGAAAGTGGGTGATCTTGCCGCCGGTCTGTCTCCAAATTTCCGGGCCAGTACTTTCATAGTGAGCGAGAAAATTAGAGTCGTTCTCATACTGGTTTGGCATGTAAAAGACATCGGGCCTTGGCTTTGAAATCGCTTTTGCAAGTGCGATGCTCTGGTCGGTTCCTGCGCCTACTCTGGGGCACAGGTCGTCAGACGTTTCGTGCAATGTGGCTCCTAGGTGGCGAAGGATATTTTTTGTTTCATCGCTCACCTTTTCCGGGATAACGATCTGGACCTTGTATCCCAGTGCCGATGCAATGCCAGTCAGGGCAATGCCAGTATTGCCCGAAGTCGGCTCAATGATTGTGCTCTTGTCCTTCTTTAGGATGCCTTTCTTTTCGGCGTCCTTTATCATCCAGTAAGCCGCCCTGTCCTTTACAGAGCCAAACGGGTTGTGCCATTCCAGCTTTGCGTAAAGTTTGACATTCTCTGTAGAAAACGACTTTAGTTCCACAAGTGGCGTGTTGCCTATCCGTTCAATCACATCGCGGTCTGCTACTGCTGTTGTCAAGTCTTATTTCGCCTTCTTGATTATGAATTCGAGATCCTTTGTGTCCCTGTTCAAAGAGACCATCACGTGGCCATTACGGTTGACCCACCGGGAGATGTCCTCCTCAGATTCGGGGTCGTCAGCAATGACTTTCAGCGTATCGCCTATCTTTAGCCGTTCAATCTCCATTTTGGTTCGGAAAACGGGCTCGGGACAGTACAGGCCCCTTACATCAATTAGTTTTGTAGGAGAGGCGCTCATATTACAGTGAACGTTAGTAAAAATATCTCGACGTTATATTAAATGTATTTGTTTTGTGCAGTTTATGGGTGTTCGGCTGTACTTTTTCGGTATTGGTTGGCGCGGGATTGCAGAAGCGATTCTATCAGAGGTGGCCTACCCTACGAATATTCATTAGAAAGCGCGTTAGTATGACAGATTCATAATATGATAAAATTGTCACTTGGCGATTTCCTCATATCAAATGACTAGCTCTGTCTGTGAATGCTGAGCCATGCAGACGTATAGGTGACGCTGAAGCGTTTAGACAAAGAGCAGTATTTACAACTTGCAAAGCAAAAACGCGGTGGTACAGTGACAGCGATGAAGGATAAGTCAAAGACAGAATTAGCCAGAAATCGGGCATTAACGGAAAAGATCCTTTTCCTTGTTTCTTATCAGATTTTTAATGTGCGATTTCTCTGATCTTTTGTAATTATAGCCCCTGACAATGACTGCAGGAATTCGATCAGCCTTGCCCATCACGAGTTCCGCAGCTGATGCTATTTCGTCGACTACTGCAATCTCGGTTACTCGCAGTGTCTTGCCATACATATCCTCCGAACCAATGTAACTCTTCATGGGCTCGATCCCTGCGACACCTATCGCGACATTTGTCTGTCCGTTTCTGAATGGCCTACCAAAAGTGTCGGTAATAATGACCGCCTGATTCCTACCCGAATACCTTTTGAGTGCCCTCCTGATGCGCGACGCAGATATGTCAGGATCCAGTGGAAGAAGGATCGCAGCTTGCGCACCTTCGGAATTGCTTTGGTCTACCCCGGAATTGGCACATATGAAACCATGGCGGGTCTCGGTAATAATGACGCCATTCCTTGCCCTCACTATCCGCTTTGACTCTTTGAGGATCAGGTGAACAATCCTTGCATCCTTGTCGTTTTTCCTTGCAAGGTCCAATGCTTTCTTTGAAGGCTTGACTTGAGTCAGATCCACTATCCTCCCTTCCGACTTGGAAACTATCTTTTGGGCCACCACAACAATGTCCCCATCCAAGAGATCAAGTCCCACTCCTTGGGTTGCGGCAGCAATTAACGCAGCCAAGTCGTCCCCGGGCCGTATGTCCGCAGAAATCCTGACGGGGATAATTTGAATCAAATATACAACAACCGCTATTGATGCAGGGGATTAAAAAACAGGTCGGTTTTGAAGTATATGCGCGTTGCTTGTTTTAGTGCGACTTGGCGTTAATCAAAACGGCTTCGCCGAAATTTTTTTTTAATAAATTCAAGAGCAGGCTCAAGTCACGCTTGTCTATAGCCTCGTCGGCCTTTTCCCTTACAATATCAACAGGACAGAACCCCACGGTAAAACCTGCCAGCGCAAACAGCTTCAGGTCGTTTGCGCCATCCACAACTACAACAATGTCTTCCTTCCTGATTCCCCACTCGCTTATAGTGGACCTAACTGCGGCTGCCTTGTCGGAAGTAACGTTAAGGATAACGTCTTCGAGTTTGCCGTCTTTGAATGTTAGTTCGTTGGAGAAGATCTTGTCGATTCCCAAGTCTTCCCTGAGCCTATCGGTGATAATTGTAAAACCTCCAGATACGGCAATCATCTTCCATCCTGCTCTCTTGAGCGCGCTGCAAAGTTCCTTTGCCCCCGGCATCAGCGGGAGCCCTTCGCCTATCCTCTTGGCATCCTCATAGGATATCCCGCGGAGTGCATGGACTCTTCTGCGCAAGCCTTCTTCCCAGTTGATCTCGCCCCTGATGCCGGCATTGGTGATATCCCAAATTTGCTTCTCTGTTTCCGGACCCTTTATTTGAGCAAGAACTGGGAGGTATTCCGCATTTAGCAGTACGCCCTCCACATCAAAGATAACGAGCATTTTTCGTTGCTTACTCAAAGGCAATTCCCGTCTGTATATTAAGCTTGTCCATTTTTGTTCTACCACTGAGGGCCTCCTTTGAAGGTCTGCTGTTTCTTGTTCGAAAGATAGTCAGTTAGTAAGACCTTGTCAATGTCGCTGGGATTGATGTAGTAGGATCTGCCCCTGACGTATTTTTCCATTTCATTGACGTATCCAAGTAGCGAGTCTTCTTCGCTAATCATTATCGTGTCGATGTCAATGTTCATGGAATGGCATTTTTTTGCCTCCACGATGGTGCGCTCGCCGATGTACTGGTCCACCTGCCGGTAGCGGTAGCAGAGATAAACCAGTTCGCCGGATGCCACGTCGAGGCTCATGCTGTTGTCCTGCTTGATCGTGTCCAAAGTTTCCTTGTCGGGCGTGTAGAAATGCGAATATGGCCGCTGGGAGAGAATCTTGTCCTGTTCGCTTTTGTCGTCGATAAAGCAGGCGCTTGGGTGGCCGTCAGTAACCAGCACTATGCGCCGGTTAAGGGCCCCATCCTTTTGCAAGATCTTGCTTGAAAGCCTAAACGCAGCCTGGTAATTGGTATAGTGGAGGAAATCAGAGCCCGGCTCAAACGTCTTCAAGTAGGGTATGTCCTGAGGTGCGACCTTGGAGGCCAAGGCGCCAAAGCCCACAATATAGACTGAATCCGAAGGGAAGAACTTGCGGTTGAGGAGGTAGAGGCTCCAAAGGGCCCTCTTTGCAGCTTCAATCCTGCTCATGTCACCGTACATCGAAGAGTACCTCATTGTCGAGCTGAGGTCAATGCAATAGACCACTGCCACCCTGACGTCCTGCATCGTTTCGTACTCTTCAAAATCATCTACGCTGAGGTTAAGTGGAAGTCCTGTCTTTCCGCCCTCCTTCAGGGCGCGCTGGATGGAATTGAGAAGGGACTTTGGTACGTTTAGCAGGCGGATGTCATCTCCGGGTTCGTATCTTCTGGTCGTATCCATTACAAGTGAACCGCTACCAAGGTTCTGGGTTTCATGGAGCCCGGATTCGCCAGTCTTCAGCGCCTTCATGACATCTGAAAGTATGCGCCCACCAATCGAAGTAAACCCCTTGGTGCTTAACCACTTTGGAGAATCCTTCAGGTAGCCCTTTTGCACGAGCT
>DATEIL010000075.1:0-5904 GCA_035279085.1 Nitrososphaera sp. | reverse complement strand
CGTTTCTTATTTGCGGATTTCCCGGCAGCGGGTACGTGGGCAAGCTGGCCGTTGACCACTTGATTGAAGAGCTGCACGCCACACACCTGGCAGATATCTACTCGAGCTCATTTCCTCCCCAGGTCATGATAAGGGCGGACGGGACCGCTGAGCTTTTGAAAAACAGCATTTTCTGGTGGCGAAGCGAGGCGGGCGTGGAACTACTAATGCTCACTGGTGATTCGCAGCCTGCCAACCCCGATTCAGAGTATGCCCTTGCCGAAGAAATCCTCAACGTCGCTTCACGGTTTGGAACAAAGCACGTCTATACATTGGCTGCGTATATCACCGGAGTATTTGTTGAAAAATCCAGAGTATTTGGTACTGCAACTGAGATTGATACTGTAACATCTTTTCCAACCTATGACATCTCGGTCATGGACAGCGGGAGCATCACGGGGATGAACGGCCTCGTAATCGGGATAGCCAAGATGCGTGGCATCAGGGGCACCTGCCTCCTTGGAGAGACTTCGGGGTATGTAGTTGATGCAAAAGCCTCGAAGGCGATACTCGAGACCCTTGTAAAGATAATTGATATCAAGGTTGACATGACCAATCTGGACAAGCGCGCAAAAGATACAGAAATGCTGATACAGACGATAGAGCAGCAGATGCTGGCCGCAAGAGGAGGAGGCGGTGGGAGTGGCAAAGCTGCTGAGGGCCAACAGCCACAGAGGCCACGGGATATGGGCTATATCAGCTAGCTAGACTTTGTTGAGCTTGCCGAACTTGCCTATGTTGATGCTGTTTTCGCCCTTGAAGGTATTGATGTAGCCGTTCTCAATGGAGACTGTGTCGCCTGCACGCACCTTGTTGATATCTTCGCCCCACAGAGACAACTTCATGCTTCCGCTGTCGTCAGAGATTATTGCATCAGCTACGTTATTTGTCCCGCCCGCTTTCAGGTTCACCGTACGTGGCTCACCTACACTGTCCACTTTGGCCGTAACGCTCACGTTGCGCATGCCAGCTTTAAGCTCGCTTATCTTCATATTTTGTGCTTATGCGCATCTAATAATATATCTTTCCAGTCGGCCGTCATATGAAAAAAGTGAGACTTGCGCTCGCATTTGAGATTATTTCTCGCCGCACAGATCCAGGGGCCACATGAGCGGTTAATATGCAACATCCGCAATCGGTTGAGAAAGTCGTGACTTATTCCGTGCCAGCCACAGATTCTCTAGAGCACTGCTACAAGCGAGTTTCCACAGTCGGTACAGACCAGCCGGGTCCCAGTTACCGTCTTTTCCCGGACCTCGTGAACTGTCTTTGAATGGCATTTGACGCAGAGTCGTGAAATGGTTTCAGGCTTGGCCAATTGTCTCAGCAGACACTCTCCCGCACAATCTTATTGGCATAGGGAAAATTTAACTTTTAAAGTTTCACCGCAACTATGAAATAAGGTTCAGGGCTCAAAACGCCTCCGTGGAGGGGTAGCGAAGCCTGGTCAAACGCGCAGGACTCAAGATCATGTCTGCGTGGAACGCTATATCATTTGTTCTCGTGACAACCAAACACTCGAAACGAGATGAGTGATCCCGTCCCTTAGGGGTTCGTGGGTTCGAATCCCACCCCCTCCACTCCTGCTTTGACTAGCAAGGTTCAAATTATTTTTAAGCTCATTGTCCGCCATTGGCGCGTAAATCCGCAATACTAATCCCTGTCATTATTGCGGCTGTTGCAATCGGCGGCCTGGGGATTGCATTTATCCCGCCGGAGGTCAGAGCGCCTGATCGGACCGAGTTTAGCAAGGGAACGGTGAGAATTGACGACAGCGTGATAACAGTCGAGATCGCCGACTCTACGGCTGAGCGACAACGCTGGCTCACTTTCAGGCAGGACAGACTGGATTCGGATTCAGCGCTCCTGTTAAAGTACAATACACCTGACCTGTACGAAGTCTGGATGCTCAACATAGAGTACAACTTGGACCTCATCTGGTTTGATAAGGACGGAAACGTGGTGTATATGATAAAGGACGCCCCACCATGCCAGAACGTGGTCGAGACCGTGAGCTGTACCTACAAGACTACGTCAAAGTCCCTATACGTCATGGCTGCGACTGCAGGCTTTATTGATGCCCACAATATTGCCAAGGGCTCCAAAATGACAATAATATCCATCTAGGCGGGTTATTGGAGAAGGTGATTAGTTTTTGATTTTTCTTGAATTACAAGAGTAGTCGGGACAACGAGAGAAACATATCATTTTCATCTAATTGCGTCGCATGCCTCAAATGGCATTGAGTCAAGTGACAGGGGGGACAAAGCAGTATATGCAGTTTGAGACAATAATGGCGCCTGATGCCAACTTTTGACTTTTTTTCACAATCATACAATCTCTGCTCTTCCTTGACGCCCCCCCACACACATATACGCACTTCACTTCGTATTCGGTCCCCAGGGCTTGCAGCACACTATGCTCATTCATGCGCACGCCGCGTACAATATCCCGTACATTGACAGATTACTTGGAGAAGCAAAGGATTCGCTTTCGAAGAATGTTGTTCTACGTAGCATCCTTTGCCATGATCCTGTCTAGTCCCTGCTTCGGGTAGTCATCCTGTAAACTTTCACTTGTTGTTTTGAACAGGATTGCATGGATAGACACCGGCTATGGCAGCGGGCAGATGAATTGAAGGCATGAATAAACTGGCAATGCCGACAGTGATTCAAGATGCCAGCCGAGCATCGGATCATTTTATATACGAATACGCGGGATTGCCTTCTATTCATCATGTTCGGTGTCCCACACTTGGATGGCCTTCCACCTTGTGTGGTTTGTGGCAGCGCGGTTGTCAAGGAAAACAAACTTAGGATTACCACATGGATGGGCAATTGGAAAGGTTACTGGATATGTGAGAACGGACACAAAAACATCCTGGATTGAGTTCTCTCCAAACGATATTTGAGACATCTATTACCAAACGCAAATTGGACAGTGCCGTCTATCATTTAGTTAATTAGTGCAGTTAACGAATGCACATAGATCCCGCTTGGACCATTGTTATTATAGACTCGCAGACAAGACTGCATCCTCCATGAGCCCGACAGAAGTCTCGGAATATTTGGAGCAACCCAATATTATGCGGATAGCCGTGATCGATCACCATGATGGCTATCCCGTTGTGCACCCGGTTTGGTTCTATTATGAAAATGAAATGTTCCTTGTGGCAGTAGACAGAGAAGGCAGGAAGGCACAATCGCTCCGGAAAAATCCTGATTTGTACTATCTCGTCGATTCAAGCCCTTCCGACGGCCCTCCTCTTGGCATCCGGGGGAGAGCAGTCGCTTCAGTCGTGGATGACAGCGACTATGCAACCAGAGTCACAGAACGCAACATCCAAAGGTACATGAAATTGCCAGAAGGCAAGGCCGCTGAGAAGATAAGAGAGATGGGCAAGTGCTCCTGTGTCCTTGAAATAAGGCCCACCTACATGGCAACCTGGAAATTCTAGGGGCGGACGACTTCCTTCTTTAGATCCTCATAGGCCTGCCTAACTTCATCGACTGCCGCCCCGTCTTCAAGCGTTGACGTGTCGCCGATTGAGCTGCCTGACGCCACCGCTTTCAGAAGCCGGCGCATTATCTTGCCGCTACGGGTCTTGGGCAGCTTTTCAACAAAGTACAGTTCTTCAGGGACGGCTATGGCTCCCAGCGTAGCCCTAATGTGATTCAGGAGATCCTTTCGGAGTTCTGGGGACTTGGCTGTACCCTCCTTTGGAACCAGAAACGCGATTATCGATTCGCCCTTTATCTGATCAGGTTTGCTAGCCACCGCCGCCTCTGCGATTGACTTGTGGGACACAAACGCACTCTCAAGCTCCATTGTGCCAAGACGATGGCCTGCGACCTTGAGCACGTCATCAGCTCTGCCAAGGAGCCACAGGTAGCCGTCAGCATCTATCATGGCATAGTCGCCGGGGTAATAGTAGCCAGGAAACCGGCTCCAGTAAGTTGACTTGTACTTTTCGTCGTCACCCCAAAGCGTCAGCAGCATGCCGGGCCAGGGCCTGCGGATTACGAGAAACCCCTTCTTTCCAAGGGGCACGTCGGAGCCGTCCTCGTCGACCACGGCTGCCTCGACTCCGGGCATCGGAAACGTGGCAGACCCCGGCTTCATGGGAATGATACCAAGCCCTGTGCACATCCCCAGCATTATCCCTCCTGTTTCTGTCTGCCACCAGGTGTCCACTATCGGCAGGTCTTCTTTGCCAATGACCCTAAAGTACCAGAGCCACACTTCGGGGTTGATGGGTTCGCCCACAGTTCCGAGGAGGCGGAGCGAAGATAAGTCAAAAGAGTTGGGGATCGCATCGCCGTATTTCATGTACATCCTCAGCGCCGTCGGCGTGGTATAGAGTATGGTAGCGCCAAATTTCTCCACAGTCCTCCAGTACCTGTCCGGCGCTGGAAAATCCGGCGAGCCTTCGTACATCACCTCTGTAATCCCGAGCAAGAGCGGCGCGTATACCATATAGCTGTGGCCCGTCACCCATCCAATGTCTGCCGTGCAGAAAAATACGTCGTCTCTGCGAAAGTCAAAGACCCATTTGGCGGTAGAATACAGGTGGGTAAGGTAACCGCCAGTGCCGTGCATGACCCCCTTGGGCTTGCCCGTTGTCCCGGATGTATAAAGGATAAAGAGAGGGTGTGTGCTCTCGACCGGTTCAGCAGGACAGATGTGTGACGCCTTTTCCATGGCTTCATGCCACCAGATCTGTTTTGGATCCAGCGTTGACTCCCTTCCACCGCGCCCAAGAACAATGACTCTGACGACGGACGGCGTCGCAGAAAGAGTTTCGTCGACTACCTTCTTGAGCTCAACGACTTTGCCCCTCCGGGTTCCGATATCGGCTGTGACAATCACCTTAGAGCCCGCATCATTGACCCTGTCTGTCAACGCCTGCGAGCTAAAGCCAGAGAATACCACCGAGTGGATTGCACCGATCCTTGTGCATGCGAGCATAGTGATGGGCAGTTCCGGCACCATCGGCATGTAGATAGTAACTCTGTCGCCCTTGGCCACGCCGCAGTCCTTGAGCACATTGGCAAATTTACAGACCTGGCGGTAAAGCTCAAAGTAGGTGAATGTGCGTGTGCTTCCATCTTCCCCTTCCCACAGAATCGCTGCCTTGTTTCTGGTTTCCGAATTGACATGCCTGTCTAGGCAATTTGCGGAGGCATTTATCCTCCCGCCGGCAAACCATTTGGCAAAAGGTGGGTTCCAATCCAGTACCCTATCCCACTTTCTCATCCACTCTAGGCCTTGCGCCTGATCTGCCCAGAATTTCTCCAGGTCCTCCAAGGCCTGTTTTGAAAGAGATTCCAGCCGCCGTGCGGCGATGTTTACTTTTACTTTGCCTGATTCTTCATAAAGCCTAGATGGCTCGGACAACGCAAGAAGAAGGCGCAATCTCATCTTTAAAGCATTTGCTAAAGGCCTTGTTTGAAGGGACTCTACAGAAATATCTTCGTAAAAAGTGTGCCGTTATATTAAAAATCGAGAAAAATCAGTTCGATCATAGTTTGAAGTACAGAAGCAGAACAGAAATAGTAGCAATGATCCTAGAGGCAGCTAACGGCGGAGCGACAAAGACGAAAATAATGTACAGAGCTTTCCTGAGCTATGCGCAGCTAAGAGAGTACCTTACCGTGCTTATCGAAAACGGCTTGTTAGAGTACATGGAAGGTGCACAGATGTACAAGACAACAGCAAAGGGCCTTAACTTTCTAAAGATGCACAACGAAATTGGAGAACTGCTCCAGACGACGCCGATTGCAGCGGAAAAAGATCGTTGAAGGCCCCTACAGAATTTTTTGGAAAATTTAGGCGGACCGGAGTTCCTCCGGTCGCAACCCTTAT
>DATEIL010000074.1:0-30618 GCA_035279085.1 Nitrososphaera sp. | reverse complement strand
CATGCGCCTAGGACGGTGGCGGTCCGTTTTCGCTTCGCAGCGGCGGCTGCGGCATCTACTATTTTTCCGCCAATGTCCGCTTCCCTTTCCATAAAGGACGAGAGCGATTCGATAAGCCTGTCGACTGCCGGTTCGATAACTGAAATGGCGTCGCCTGTTCCATTTTCAATTTTTTCAAGACTCTGCTCCAGCTCCCTCGTAAGGCCGGTGGAAACGATCGATGGCACGTATTCTCTCAGCGACTCGATCACGGCAAACCCCAAATCTGTAACTTGAATTCCTTCGCGTGATGGAGAAACGTAATTTCGCTTGAATATTGTCGCAATGATGTCTGCCCTTGTTGCCTTTGTGCCTATCTGCTCCTGCTCCATCCTGGCAAGCAGGCTTGCCTGATTGTAACGCCTTGGAGGCTGGGTGAATTTTTCCTGCATGTCTATCCCAAGGTTGTCAAGCCGGTCTCCCTGCTGCATGGCAGGGAGCGAATGGGCTTCCAAGTTGACGTAGGGCTTGTACAGGGCCATCCAGCCTTCGTACAGCGTCTGGGCGCCCTGAGCGGAAAAGGAGTAGCCAGCTATATCGATTGAAACATCAGTACGCATAGTCGCCGCAGAGTCTCCAAAAGTAGCAAGGAACCTCTTTACAATGAGGTCATAGAGCCTAAACTCCAAGCCGCCAAGCTTTGCCCGCGGTGCAACGCCTGTGGGGTATATAGCGGGATGCGCGGGATCCGTCATTTTTCCCTCGTTTGGCGTCAGAAGGTTCTGTCCCCTGGAGAGCAGCATCGAAGCAAGCCTTCCATAGCTTCCTATACCCGACAGGGCCGAAATGATCTTGGAGTAGCCGATTGACCGGGGCAGCTTTTGACTCGAGGTGCGCGGGTACGAAATTAGCGCCTGCAGGTACAACTTTTCGGCGATCGCAAGGGCGTATCCCGGGGATAGCTTGAGAACCCTGTATGCTTCCCGCTGAAGGTCTCCAATGTTAAAAGGCGTTGGCGGCCGGAGTGCTACTTTGCGGCTTGAAACTTGTTTGACAAAGGCGTCCTTTCCTTGACAGCTGCTGTGGATATTGCGAGCTTCTGCAAGGGTGCTTATCTTTGGCTTTTCGTATGACGCGGAAAATTCCTCCTGCCCTTCCTTCCCCTTGACGAGGCTTGCCGATATCGTCCAGTACGGGTCGGGGACGTGCAACCTGATTTCCAACTCCCTGTCGACTGCAAAAGCCAGCGTGGGCCCCTGCACCCTTCCTATGGAGAGGTTTTGGTATCCTCCGCCCCTTGTCACCTTGAACGACCTTGAAAGTGCCCTTGAAAGGTTGATGCCATAGAGAAAATCAAGGACATGCCGCGACCGGCCGGCCTCTGCAAGCCCTGCATTTGGCGACTCGAGGCTCGCAAAAGAACTTCTTATCTCCTCGTCAGTGAGCGTGGAAAATTTTGCGCGCATTGATTTTTCATACGCGCCGCCGCAGGCATATTCCAATATGCTGTGGCCAATGACCTCGCCTTCCTGGTCATAGTCGCATGCATGCACAAAAGACGACGCGCCCCTAGCGAGCTCGGATATCAGCCTGATCGCCTTGGCCGCGCGGGCGTTCTTTGCAAGTGGCGCCCATTCCAGGTCAAGGACGGGGTACACGCTTCTGCTTGCAGTGACATCCACCACCCCATAGAGATGGCCAATAGCAGAGGTTATCCTGTACTGGGGACCGCCGGCGGAGGATACCTCAAAGACCGATATGCCCGCAGGCCTTGACTCCCTGGCGCTGCCAAGAGCGTGCGCTATCCTCCTTGCCGCATCGGGCTTTTCGCAGACTACGAGCGTATACATATATGATATGTCTAGACGGGAGCACTATTCTTGCGCCGGTTTTAACATATTAATGCAGTCCCTTTTGCAATAGCGCTATCGTAAAAAATTGCAGGGCTATAAACATCAGCCATGATTCGTATGGATCGACTTGATCGAAGCTATTTATAATACGGAAAGCCCTTTTTATTGAGATGACTAGCAAGGTTTGCGTCCTTGGCGCCGGCAGCACAAAATACGGAAAACTGAGCGAGAGCATTATCGAGATCGCCCTCAATGCGGCCAAAGACGCCATTGAATCTGCAGGTATCACACCGAAGGAAATCCAGGCAGGATACATCTCTAACGTCTTTGGGGTAGCTGACAAGCAGGTGCACATGGCGCCCGTTATCATGAGCAACCTGGGAATATCCGATGTCCCCGGCCTTACCATCGAGTCCGCCTGCGGCTCGGGCTCTGTGATGTTCCGTGAGGCTTTTGCAAATGTAGCCGCAGGGTTTTACGACTGCGTGCTTGCTCTGGGCGTGGAAAAGGTGACCCACACCGGCACTGCGCACAGCACCACCCTGTTCTCATACTGCTCTGACTTTTTCTATGAAGGCGGCAACGGCGCGTCGTTCCCCGGGCTTTTTGCATCGATGGCCCGCGCCTACATGACCACTCACAAGGCGACCGAAGAGGATCTCGCCAACGTCGCGGTGAAGAACCATGAAAATGGCGTCCTGAACCCAAAGGCGCACGTGCGCAAGAAAATCACGGTCGACGAAGTGCTGAAATCAGCAGTAGTCGCGTCGCCGCTCAAGCTCCTTGACTGCTGCCCGTTCTCGGACGGCGCGTCTGCAACCATCCTCTGCAGCGAGGAATTTGCCAAAAAGAGCGGAAGGCCGTACGTTGAGATCATTGGCTCCGGCAGGGGAGCATCGCCGGCTGCAGTCCAGGCAAGGGAGGACATCACTACCATCCCAAGCACCGTTGCGGCCGCCAGACAGGCCTACAAGATGGCCGGCCTTGAGCCAAAAGACGTGGACTTTGCAGAGGTCCACGACTGCTTTACAATTGCAGAAATAATTGACATTGAAGACCTTGGGTTCTTCCCCAAGGGCAAGGCAGCCCACGCTGTCAGGGACGGCGCAACACGCCTCAAGGGAGAAATCCCAATAAACCCGTCAGGCGGCCTGAAGTCAAAGGGCCACCCAATAGGCGCAACAGGTGTCGGCCAGGTAGTCGAGGTGTTTGACCAGTTCACCGGCAGGGCCGGCGAACGCACAGTACCCGGCGCCGAGATTGCCCTCACACACAACTTTGGCGCCACCGGCGCCAGTGCAGCTGTCCACCTGTTCAGAAAAGTTGACAGAAAATAAAAAAATCGTGGAGTAATTGGTGGTCTGAAAAAATAATGTCGGCACAACAGAAACCGCAGGAACAACATGGCACTCGTGAAAAGTTCATAGCGGCTGCAGAGAAGCAAAAGATCCTTGCGCACAAGTGCTCCAAATGTGGCCACCTCATGCTAGAGACGGTGCTTTTTTGCGAAAAATGCTCCGGTTCAAAATTTGAAGATACCGAGCTTGAGGGCACGGGAACAGTCGTGACCTATACCATCCAAGCGGTCGCCCCCGAGGGCTTTGAGGACGCAGGGGCATATGCATGGGTGGTGTTCAAGGTCAACAATACGCAATTGAGAGCTTCTGGCTTTCTGCCGGGCGTGCAGACCCCAAAGGACCTGCCCGTAGGCGCCAAGGTGAGAGTGAAGGGCTTTGACCAAAAGCACGGCCTCGTGCTCCAGAAGTAGTGAGAGAGAAAGAAAAGCCCCACTCCGACGATGTGCACGTATATGATGTATGTATTGGCACCCACAAGCTTTTTCTTATATCGTCCTGCGCCTTAGGTTCCCTTGCGTAATGTTTGAATCAAAGGTGTATAACTGCCAGTCATGCAGCGAGTTCTTTTTCTTTGAGCACGATGCCAAAGACCACACTGAAAAGACGGGTCACGCCGACTTTGTGATAAAGGACTGGCAGTCACGCGAGCAGCCCAGCCCGCGGATAAACAGGACCAAGAGCATCAATTAGGCAGGCTAAATTATTTGCGTAGCGGCAGCTGCGCGTTTTGTAAATAACTGTCAAGGGCAGTTTTCTTATTTCAGTTGTTACAGGCTGTTATAGCAGAGATATACCATGCTTTCAGCCGATGTCAATTGTGGGAAATGCGGTTCTGTAATTTACCAGATGCGGATGCTCAAGTCAGTCAAAGACGCGCTGCGCGGGACAAATTTCCGATGCCCCGTATGCGGCACGGCACTCAATCCTTCCGACTTTGCAGTCTCTGTCACCAAGCGCTAGCCAGTTATCGCAGACTGTCGTGCTTTCTGAACGCTCCATAATATGCCAGAGTTGCAAGGCCCAGGGCCAATAGGTACCAGCCGGGGAGCACAAAACTTCCAAAGTCTATGTAGCCCATGTGCATCGATGTCCAGTCGGTGGCCTGCATCAGCATGCCACCCTTGGGGTCGCTCTCCAGCGGCACTGCAAACCTGTTGGCAAACCATGCGAAATCCTCTATCAGTATCGCTGCTATCAGGTTGGCGATGCCAAGAAAGGCCGCCTTTACCCTCTTGTGCCGGCCCAGAAGCTTGAACATCATGTCGTCCCAGAGCGCGGCGAAACTTATGAGGATAAAGATAAACAGCATCGGAAAGAGGTGGTACTGGTACATGTTGCCAACAAGCGGCTTGGTCTCTCTGCTCCTGTCGAAATTGCTGTCCTCCACCACGACCTCGCCGTTTGAAATCTGCAGGGCAGGATCCTTGATGTAGTAGTATTCGAGATGCGCAAAGCTTGCGGCAAACACGGCGCAGACTATGGCAGTTGAGATAAATTCGATCTTGCGGGCGCCCAGATGCACCTTGACATGGTCCCGCTTTGAAAGTCCAGTGTGATGAGAATGTTGATTATGATCATGATCATCATCATCATTGTCAACATCCTCGCTGTCGGCCTTGCCCATCTCCCTTGTACAGTCTTGGTACATGTTGTTCCATGCTTTTAAATCGATACAAATCCCGGAGTAGCTTAGCTTTATGGCAGCTTTTGGTGCACATACTTCAACACCGGGTTTTTTTCAACTTTCTTACGCCGATTTATGCTGTAGGAAGAAGATGGCAGGGGGAGCGGAGAAGCGTCAGCAGTTTGTAAGCCAAGTCAGCAGCGCAACTACCGTAGTTCACAGCCAGCTAGGAAAACTCCAGTACATGGACAGAAGATTTGCCAACATGGAGGTACAGTATCGCGAGCAGATCATCAACAACATAAAAACAGGCAACAATACCCGAGCCAGAATAATCGCTTCAGAACTCTCAAACGTAAAGCGCGTCCGCAGGACGACTCAGCATACGAGCCTTGCGCTTGAGGCACTCGTTATAAGGTTCAGCACGATTAACGAGTTCGCCCAGATCCTCGACACGATTGACCCGACGATCGAGATGATAAGGGGCATCCAGTCCGAGATTACAAGGGCCATCCCAGCAGCAAATCAGGTCTTCTCTGATGTGTCTTCAGTAACTACCGACGTACTTTTGAGCGCAAACATCAAGGCAGAGGCCAAGATTTCAACTCCGATGGATGAAGACGCGTACCGTATCCTAACCGAGATCGAAGGGGCACTCGAGAGTGAGACCAAGGCAAAACTGCCGGAAGTCCCGACTCAAATCCCCTCTGCCACTCGGGCAACAGCAACAACAACAACGGCAGCGAGAGCAACTACAAGGACCGAGGAAGAGCAGCAGGGCGTACTCGTTGAAAGTTAAAGAATAGTTGACCAATAGGTCAGCTTGCCCGAGTAGGGCGGTTCGTACCTTTGGTGAAAGATATTTTACAAAGTAGTTTTAATCATTTACCTTGTTATCGGGGAGCGATGGAACAGGTGAGTATTGATTATCAAAAGGATCTCAGAAAGGGCGGAGTCTTGGAATCTGCGTCAAAGCGTGTAAGAATGATTTTTTCCGTAATGGCAAGCCCCAACAGGATTGACATTCTGCGGATACTCAACACCAAGGGGCCGCTCACCTACTCTGAGCTCAAGGCCCTCGCAGGGTTCAAGTCAAAGAAGGAATCGGGCAAATTCGCCTACCACCTCAGAAAGCTGCTGCGCCAGCTGCTAGTCGCCCTCAACAAGGCGGAGCGCAGGTATACAATCACTAACCTGGGCAAGCTTGTTCTGAGCCTTGCCCGCCAGATAGAGGAGCGCTCGATAATCGAGGGCGGCAAGATGTATGTACGCACCAGCAGGCAGACCATAGAGGAGTTCAATTCTCACAAGATCATACAGTCCCTCGTGAGGGAGGCGAACCTGCCACTCGAGCAGGCCCACAAGATAACCGAGGAAGTCGAGAACAAAATCTACAAGTTCCAGACATCATACCTCACGTCGTCTCTTATCCGCGAGACGGTCAACTCTGTGCTGATTGAGCACGGCCACGAGGAGTACAGGAACAAGCTGGCCAGGCTCGGGCTTCCTTCGTCGGACATTGTCGAGATGCTCTCAAGCGATGAGGCGCTGAGGAACGGGATAGAGGGCGTCATGTCCAAGACTGCCGGCTCCGTGTTTTCCGAATATCTGGTATTCAACACGATGCCAAAGGACATTGCCGACATGCACCTTGCTGGCGAGATTAACATAGCCCCGACTTCTGTCTGGGGTCTGGTGCCGGATACAGTGTTCCTAGACCTTGGCGAGCTCGAACAGGGCCTGGATCTCCGGGGGCACTTTTTGAACGTGGCACGGGTTCCCGTGATAAAGACTGCAGAAGACGCCACCGGCGCCCTGCCGCTCTTGATATCGCTGCTCAGCAGGGAGGCTTCGTCAGAAGTAGTGATTGAAGGGATAATCCCTGCGTTTGTAAAGAACATGAAGGACTCTGACGAGCTTGCATCGCGCTTTGCGCGCGCGCTGGTGGCTTCATCTGCCGCTCCTTCATACAGTCCTGAATCGCCGACAGTTACCATAGCCGTTCCGGCCGACACACTTGAATCCAAGCAACTGAATTCGCTGATAGACGGGTACAGGAAATACGTCGATGCCACCCCCGTGCCCCGCATCGGGCTGGCCCTTACAACAACATCATCGACAAACTCCGGCGGCAAATCGTCGTCGTCAGCAATAAGGGACAGCATCGACCATGTCGCTGCCGCGGTCAGGAGCGGAGGAATTATTTCGGTTTGCAGCGGACAACTGCGGGCAAGCAACGGCATACGCAAGTCAGAAGCCGCGGGCAAAGCTTCGGCGGCGGCAACAGTGGCGCTCCACTCCCTTTCGATAAACCTGCCGCGCCTTGCGTACGAATCGAACAAGGACGAGACCTACTTTAGGGCAAAGCTTGCGCTGATGATCAAGCCGTCGCTTGCAGCAATGTTTATGCGCAGAAAGACAATAGTCGACAACATAAAGCGCGGACTGACCCCTGCAATTGAAAATTGCTCGATGTCAATGCAGAGGGGCGCTTCCAACGTAGTCATCAATTTGGTCGGAGCCCGGGAGTCGGTTTACAACATACTTGGACACGAAGGAGCAGGCGCAGCAGACGTAATGCAGAAGGTGCTAAAGACTTCCGGCGACGTAGTCGCTGCACAGGCCAGGCAGCTGAGCGGTGGTGGTAGCGGCAGTAATAATAATGGCGGAGAATCGGCGGCGGGAATCTCGATGGTTGCCGACGGAAGCGGCATGCGCTTTGCCACCATAGATTCAGAAAAATACGGCAAGGTATCGCTCCTCCAGTCGCAGAATACCGCCAGCTACTCGCAGGGCATGACGATAGGTGGCAAGGACCTCCTCTCAGACAAGGCGTCCGCACTGATTCAGGAATGCATTGCTGTCGACAGGCTACTTAACGGAGGCTTTGCGGCATCAATTGACGTGACAGACCTGGCACCGTCGGACATTCGATCTGCGTTGGAGGCAGCATCAGAGGAGCTCGCGTTTTTCAGGCCAAGGGCGGGGCTTGGGATATGCACCACATGCGGCCGCAAGTCAAGGACCGCTTCGGACAGATGTGACATCTGCAAGTCGTCGCACAAGCTGCTAGTATACTCCTAGCTGCTCTTCCCGCCGCATCATCATAGCAGTCAGAAATTGTGATAAAATCCTGCTGAACTGGCACGCGCTGATCGCCGCATCAGCTGGATTTGATATCTGTTTTATAGAAACATTTTACACGTATGACCCGAGTGGGCACGCTTGACGATTGGCGACGCCTTGTAGGGTATAATTTCACTAATAATTTGCATCCAATATTTGATATTAAATGTATAAGTAGAAGTAGCTTTCTGTATAGTGCGGGATGGCGGGAGTTACCGAGTTTAATGATTCGAAAGAATCCTTGATTACAAAGATCAGAAAGCGTGACGGCCGTATAGTCAACTTTGAACAGTCCAAGATTTCCAACGCAATCTATAAGGCGCTCGTCGCGACTGGCAAGCCGGATTATCCGCTTGCTGAAAGGCTCGCTTCAAGAGTAGTTCAAAAGACCTTTTCGCAGGGCTATGACCAGGCAAAGCCTGCAGCGCCCAGCGTAGAGGACGTGCAGGACATGGTCGAATCGATACTGATAGAGGACGGCCTTTCGGAGACAGCCAAGGCGTATATCCTCTACAGGCACGAGAGGCGCAAGGTACGCGACGAAAAGATGAAGATCCTGAACAAGAAGGACCTTGACGAAGTAGACAAGGCGCTTGACATTAATTCGCTCAGAGTGCTTGCTGCGCGCTATTTGCTAAGGGATGACAACAACGAAATCATTGAAGGCCCCAAGCAGATGTTTGAGCGCGTTGCCACGCTGGTTGCCATGGCGGACCTGCTCCACGACCAGGCGGTATTCAGCCTTGCAGGAGGCCAGACGCAGAACATCCAGGAGGCCGAGCACTATTATACAAAGCTGGACGACTTTGGGGACAAGCTGCACATCGGCGGCTACTACCTGAACAAGTACCACTTTGAAGCACTTATCCGCCACTATATCCACTGCGCCCAGCACGGGCAGATGAAGGTCAGCTTTAAGGACCTGCTCAGGCTGATAGCGGAGGGCAAGATGAACCAGTACGAGCAGAGGATCTGGGAATACTACAACCTGATGGTCTCGCGGGATTTCCTTCCAAACACGCCCACGCTCATGAACGCAGGCGCACGCCTCGGCCAGCTTTCCGCCTGCTTTGTGCTGGATATGCCCGACGACATGGCAGGGATAATGAAGGCTTCGACAGACGCGGCCATGATATTCAAGTCAGGCGGCGGAGTCGGCATCAATTACTCTGACCTGAGGCCGGAGGGTGACATTGTCGCATCTACTTCCGGCGTGGCATCGGGCCCGACATCGTTCATGCGCATAATTGACACGATCACAGACGTGGTCAAGCAGGGCGGCAAGCGCAGGGGCGCAAACATGGGTATACTCGAAGCATGGCACCCTGACGTCGAAAAGTTTGTGACTGCCAAGACAAAGCCGGGAGTCTTTGAGAACTTTAACGTAAGCGTCGGCATCTGGGAAGATTTCTGGCAGGCCCTTGTAAACAATGATGGGAACCACAAATACTCTCTGCAAAGCCCACGCACAAGAGACCCTGTGAGGCAGATAGACGCGCAGCAGCTCATCGACCTTATAGCACTCAGCGCGTGGAAGAGCGCCGAGCCCGGCCTGATATTCTTTGACAACATCAACAAGTACAATCCGCTTGTCAACGCAAGGCACGGGCCGCTCCGCGCGACCAACCCCTGTGGAGAGCAAAGCCTCTATCCGTACGAGTCTTGCAACCTGGGCTCAATCAACCTTGCAAACTTTGTAAAACGCAAAGTGGACGGCAAGTTCGAATTTGACTGGCAGCGCTACGAGCAGGCAATCAGGCTCTCCACAAGGTTCCTTGACAACATCATTGACATGAACAAGTACCCCGTGGAAGAGATCAGAGTAGCCACAAAGGAGACCAGGAGGATCGGCCTTGGCATAATGGGCATAGCGGACCTGCTCTTTTTGCTCCAGACGCCCTACAACTCCCGTGAAGGCTATGACTTTATGAGCAAGCTCGCAGAGGCCGTCTCATACCTCAGCATGGACGAAAGCGTCGCAATCGCAAAGTCACGCGGTGCATTCCCGCTGTTCAAAGACACCGACTATGTCAAGGGCAGGATACCTGTAGCCGGCTACTACGAGCTTCCCCGAGAAACCCACACCTATGACTGGGACACACTCATTGAAAAGATAAAGAAAAACGGCATACGCAACTCGTGGACTTCGACTATTGCCCCGACGGGTACGCTCTCCATGATTGCCGACACGGCAAACGGAGTGGAGCCGGTGTTTGCACTTGTCTATGAAAAGCGCGTGACTGTGGGCCGGTTCTTTTACACTGACAAGGTCTTTGAAAATGTGCTGAAGGAAAACGGGCTTTACTCTGACGAAATACTGACCAAGATTGCAAATAACTATGGCTCTGTGCGCGGGCTTGCAGAAATTCCGGAGTGGATGCAGCGGATGTTCGTGACTGCAATAGACATCCACTGGACGGATCACGTGATGGCCCAAGGCATATGGCAAAAGTGGATAAGCAATGCAATCGCCAAGACCATCAACATGCCCGGCGACGTTACCGCAGAAGATGTGAAGTGCGCATATCTGCTTTCGCACGAGCTCGGCCTGAAAGGCGTGACAGTGTACAGGGACGGCTCAAGGCACGAGCAGGTGCTCCATATTACAGGCAAGAACACCGGCGAAAAGGCGTTCTCTGTAAAGCCGAGCCGTTACGTTGCTGACTATGTCCACAACAACATCCAGGAGCCGTACGTGCAGGAGCAGATGCAAAAAATATTCCGTGAGTCCGGCATTGAAGAGGAAGCACTTATCGCGCCAGAGGAGCCAGGGCTGACAATAGCAACAACAACAGCAGCAAACGAAGCCAAAAAGCATGCACTCCAGCAGCCTATGCAGGGAATGATGGACACAGAAGAGGAGCGATGCCCGACATGCAATTCCCGGCTCATCATAACCGAGGGCTGCAACGTCTGCATCGAGTGCGGCTTTAGCGGATGCGGATCCGGCTAGAGGAGAAAGGCATCCATTAGCTTTTTCCCCATCTTTCTCTTTTCTTCTTTTTCTTTGCACACGCACACAAGAAATAGGAAATTACTATTATTGTTATCATCATGGTATTTTTGCAACCATCATCTTGAAATTCCCAAATTATCGCATGGCCTGCTAATAGAATTAAAATAGTGCTTTGGACATACATAATAACAGGAAATGTCAAACGTGCGAGTCAACGAGAGCCCGAACCACTTCATGGTTCTGGATGCAATATCAAGAGGAATGAAGACCGTTGACAAGATAGCCAAAGTCACAAAATTGAGCAAGCCCGAAGTAGAGATGATAGTAAACGACCTTGTTGCCCAGAGGCTGACAATCCAGACCGAGAAAAAGAGCTTTTTCGGCGGCAAAAAGCTGGAATACAGCATTAGCCATACCGGCATGCAGGTGCTTACCAGCAAGAAAGCAGAGCTTGAGAAGCAGGCCCGGCAGGTTCAGCAATGGTACCAGAACGGCAATACGGCGCAGCTACAGGGCTATATGGATACGAATAGATCATGGATCCCAATGATGCTGTTCTCCGGCCTGATGAACGCGATGTTTTTCATGTCCATGATGTCACTTATGGGCATGGCCATGTCTCCTGCCGAAAGTGGGTTTGCAGGTGGCGCCGATGCTGGAGCAACAGCTGACTCGGGAGCGGACGGCGGTGGCGATGCCGGAGACGCAGGTGCGGACGGCGGTGGCGACTTTGGTGGTGGAGATTTTGGAGGCGGCGACTTTAGCTTCTAGCCTCTCTCCCTAATTTTTCTGACAGATTTATTTTGTGGTCTGAGCAGCATGTCACGGCTGCCGAAGGCAAGCCTGCGGGCATTTTAGCAGAAAACCTCCCATGTCTGCAGCAGCCTCTGCTGTACTTATTATTACTACTACTCGCCTATGACGCCCGAGTGCTTGTGTCGGTGCAATACCCTCTCTGAAATGATCCCGCCGGCAGCAAGGACAAATATTGCGATATGAAAAATCAGGTCGACTTGAAACCATGTTTCCAGCACGTCAGCAAAGAACAGGCCGACAAATGCCATGGCACTGATGGAGAGGTCTGCGTAAAGATGGACCCTGTGCAGAGCACTGGTTTTCAAATTCATGGCCACTTCACGCTTCCAAAATCCTCATGCAATAAACAGGAGAACTCGAGTTGCCCTTCAATCAACAACGAAATGACGAATTATTAAAAATATATATCTTTGTTAATAAGAAATATGGAATTGCTTATAAATAAGTTAATAATACTCCTAGAGAGTTGACCATAGTCAGCGTTTCACTTAACGAAGACATCCTTCACGAGGTTGACAAGCTCCAGAAAGCTTTGGGCTTTTCCGGCAGGTCAGAAATAGTGAGAGCCGGTATCCGAAACCTGCTGGCCGAGGAGAAGGAGCGGCAGAATCTTTCTGGGAGCCTTTTTGCAGTGCTGCTGGCAATACACGACGAGAAGTCCGATGATCAGGTTACCACGATGCAACACGATTACGATCGCCTGATCACGACGCACATACATAACAAGATTGATGGCGACAGGTGCCTGGAAATATTCCTGATAAAGGGAAGGGCCGAGGAAATAAAGGACATGACCAAGAAATTCCAGTCAAACAAAAAAATGGATCACGTCAAGCTCATCGCAATGTAGTAGTAAAAGAAGGATGACTATCAATTTTTTTGCAAGCCCGATAGGGCTTGGCCATGCAACCCGGGACATTGCAATTGCGCAGACGCTTGACCCTGGATTATTCCAGTTTATCAGCGGCGCCGGCGCCGCCGGCCTTCTGGCAAAAAAAGGGTACGACACACTCGACCTTTACACACCGGAAAAATTCGAAGTTGAATCAGGCGAGCTCCAGCGCTCCTTCCGGTGGCTCATGGGCTATTATTCATACTACAAGAAATGCAAGGTGATCGCAAAAGGCGTCCTTGAAAAGAATGATGACGACGGCTTGGTGGTAAGCGACGAGGATTTTGCTTCAATTGCAGTTGCCGAAGAAATGCGCCGTCGCCGGGTGCTTATCACCGACATCACCGAGACCCACTTTACAACAGGAGCTGCGTCCATCATAGAAAAAAAGATGAACAAATCAATGAAGAAAATGATGGAAGCCTGCGACAGAGTAATCATTCCAGACGCCGGCGAGGACAGCGGCAATGTGGTGCACGTCGGACCCATCGTGAGGCCAGCAAGCGCGGACAGGCAGACGCTACGGAAGCAATTCGGGTTTTCAGGAACGACTATTCTAGTTAGCATAGGAGGAACGGATGCCGGGAAATTCCTTGTGGAGAAAATGATTGAAGTGCACAGAAGGATAGGTCCCCGGCTGGACTCAAAGCTGGTTATTGTTTCAGGCCCATCGCTCAAACTTGCCGACTCGCCGGACTACCAGAACGCCGGCTTTGCGGAGAACATGCACGAGATGGTATACGGGGCCGACCTTGTAGTCTCGCTTGCAGGCAGGTCCACCATGGACGAATCAATTGCCTTTGGAACGCCCGGGATATTCATTCCAATAAAGGGCCATTTTGAGCAGGAGCAGGGCGCGGCACGCCTTGGATTCAGGTTTGAGGATGTTTTCCGGCTGGAGCAGCTGATCGAAGAAAAGCTTGCTGGAAAGAAAAGAGCTCCGGTGCCAGATGATGCTGCCGCCGGAGCCAGAAAGGCTGCAGATATCATAGCAGGTCTGAGCAAAGACACATAATAATAATAACTGATTTAACTCAGCGAGCCGAATAGTAATCTTGCTCTCTGTATATGCAAGCCCGCACTGTGGCCCTTGCCGGCACTTCTCTTGCCGGGGCCGTTGCAGCAGCACTCATCCTGCTAGCACCTCTGGGTGAAAGCTCTTTTAATCCGCCAAGCCCTGACATAAAATTCCCGTACTGGACGGAAGCAAAACCTATGCCTTCTGCCCGCACTGAAGTCGCTGGCGCGGCGATTGACATGGACATCTATATTATTGGCGGCCTTGACAAAGAAGGCTCGGCTGTTCCATCAGTGGATGTCTATGACTCGGCAAGCGACAGCTGGAGCAGTGCCCCGCAGCTACCGGTTGCACTACATCATGCAGCTGCTACTACTGCCGCCGCGTCATCTGAGGGCAAACTATACGTCGTCGGAGGATACTTTGCAAATGGCACAGCAAGCAACAAACTATTCGTGTTTGACCCTGCCACAAATTCGTGGAAAGAACTTGCACCGATGCCACAGGCAAGAGGAGCACTGACTGCACAGTTTGTAAATGGAACGCTGTACGCGGTCGGCGGCTCCTCTGGCGAGTTTGGGCATGAGGCAGTGCCTCCGCTGGCACTGAACGAAGCCTACGACCCTTCAACGGACAGCTGGGCTGCCAGAAAGCCCATGCCGACACCAAGGCAGCACCTTGCATCGGCCGTGTTTGATGACAAACTGCTGTACGTCATGGGCGGCAGGATCGACGACCTCTCCTCGAACCTTGATGCCAACGAAGTATATGACCCGGCAAATGATGAATGGAAAGCGCTTGCGCCAATGCCTTTGAAGAGAGGCGGCCTTGCGGCAGCTGCGTCAAATACTGACGGCGCGATCTATGTCTTTGGGGGAGAGGAATTGGCCGGGACTATCAGGCGTGTCGATCGCTACGGTCCAGACGACGACAGCGACAATGTCTGGGAGACGGCTCCTGAACTGCCAAACGGCCGCCACGGCCTCGCAGCTGTGACTGCAGGGAGCAACATCTATGTCATCGGAGGCGGACCCCGGCCCGGCATGAGCACAGGCGACTTTAACCAGGTCCTGCACACACGCTACATGGTCCAGTAGAGCAGCTAGGCAACAACATCTTCTGGCTTTTCCTCGTGGCCGCATGTCTGGCAGCGGAAGATCTTGAAGCCAATATGCACCATGTCGCCTCCGCACCTGATGCAAGTATTATTATCTTCACTCATTTCAACAGTCCCAAATGCATATCACTTTCATGAAATATATTTCAAGAAGACGTTATACACCTTGACTCACCCATCTTTAATATAGGGAATTAGAACCACCTAGCCACAAGAGAGAGGATTTTCTTCGGATGACTTCTGTGACGGTTGCCAAGTTTGGCGGCAGCGCCCTTGGGGTAGGCGGCGTCATGATCCCAAAGATTATCGAAAGGATAAGGCAGCTGCAGCGCGAGTCCCGGGTCATTACAGTATTTTCAGCACCGCTGATAGACTACGACGGTAAGGCCAGCTCCATGACCGATGTGGCAATCAGAGTAGGCAAGAGCTATGCAGCATCAAACCCAGTAGAGCTGGATGTGCTCCGCGAGGTATACGAGCAGATTGCCGGCACGTACATTACAGACGAAAGGTACCATGAGGAGTTTATCGCCAGCCTTGACAGGTTCTACCGGCAGGTAATAATCGCGCTCAAGCAGGCCGCGGAGAACAGGCGCTTTGTGGACGTGATAAGGTCAAGGACGCTTGCATACAGCGGCGAAGTAACGATGTCCTATCTGATGGACTATGTCATGAGAAGTTTTGGACTGAAATCGTCCCACGTCCTCATTGACAAGTGGCCGATTATCACCGACGACAATTTCGAAGCCGCCAGCTTTTTGGTCCAAGAGTCTCGGCAGAATTCCGATCATCTGATAGATCAGATAGAGCACAACGACGTGGTCTCAATGGGAGGCTTTATCGGCAGGACCGTAGATGGCCTTGAAACCACGTACGAGCGTGGGGGCTCTGACAGGACGGCAGCAGATGTTGCGATACTGCTAAACGACAGCTATGAAGTCAAGATAGACTTTGAAAAGGACAGCGCGGTGCTAAGCGCCGACCCGAGGATTGTCAAAGACGACCTTGAATTCATCCGCTATTTGTCATATAATGAGGCAAAGCTTGCAGGGATGTTTGGGATGAAGATACTGGACCCAATTGCCATCAAGGAGATTGACGACAACGAGCTCGACATCCCAATTGTAATTACCGACATGGCCAAGCCGGAAGGAAGCGTCACCATAATCAAAAGAAAATTGCCGGAAGATGCGAGCGGCGAGCACAACCCAATAAAAATCGTCACAGGCAAGAAAAACTGCGCCATGGTCAGGATGGAAAGCATTTCAGCTTCGCACCTTGCCGCATCTCTGGAGCGCGACAAGCAGTACCACGATTTTGTAAAGCTGTCGCCATACATGGTCGAAGACACCGAGATGACAAGGACCCTGTTCCTTGATGCGGACTATGTGCGCAGGCAGGAGCGGCACATACGCGCCTACCACCCAAAGGCCGAGATTGTATACGGCAGGGGTGTGGTCACACTCATTGGAGACGAGATGTGGCGCGTGCCCAAGATAGCATCTACTGCCAGCAGCACGGTGAGCGAGCACGACATCAACATACTTAACCTCGATGCGCAGGAGGAAACCTCAAGGATACTGATCATAGTGGAGGACAAGGGAAACAGCGTTGCAGACGCAGTCAAGGCGATACACTCTACGAGGATAAAAATCCGCGGAATGAAATGATGATATCATTATGAGCGAAGGCAAAATCTGGATGGACGGCTCTCTGGTGGACTGGGACAGTGCCAAGGTACATGTCCTGACGCATGCGCTGCACTATGCGACCGGAGTTTTTGAAGGGATCCGCTGCTACAAGACGGTGGCCGGCAGCGCTGTCTTCCGGCTGGGCGATCATGTCCAGCGCCTCATAGACAGCGGAAGAACCTATTTCATGGATCTTGGCTACTCAAAGCAGCAGCTGGAACAGGCCATAATTGACACCATCAGGGCCAACGGGATGGACGAGTGCTACATCAGGCCGATAGCATATTATGGCTACGGCAAGATGGGCGTCAACCCGATGCCTAACAAAGTCTCAGTCGCCGTCGCAGTCTGGAAGTGGGATGAATACCTGAAGGGAGGCGAGGAAAAAGGCGCTAGGCTGATGGTGTCGTCGTGGGCAAGGATTGACCACCGCACGCTTCCAATGCATGCCAAGGCCACCGCAAACTATGCAAACTCGGCACTTGCCCGGGTAGAGGCTCTCAAGGCGGGCTTTGACGAAGCAGTGATGCTCAACACTTCAGGCATGGTGGTAGAGGCAAGCGCAGAGAATATCTTTCTAGTCAAGGCCGGCACACTTGTCACCCCGCCAACAAGCTCGGGCGCGCTCGGGGGCATAACAAGGGATAGCATACTTGTACTTGCAAAGGACGCCGGGATAAGCTGCGAAGTGCGCGACTTCTCCCGCGATGAGCTGTATACCGCTGACGAAGTGTTTTTGACGGGAACTGCAGCCGAGGTAAAGCCGGTCGGCGAGATTGACAACAGGCCGATAGGAGGACAGGACGGCGGCAGTAGCAACAACAACATCGGCCAGATCACAAAGCGGATAAAGAAGCTATTCGAAGGCGTCGTTCACGGCAAGGACCAGAAATTCAGCAAGATGTGGCTGACTCCGGTCAACTGAGCCAAGTCACCGATCACTGCAAAGTGGATTGCCAGGTGCACCGGCAGCGCGCCGGCGACATACCATGCTATCAGTCTCGCAGTAAGTTTGCGCGTGAAAAAATAATACAATCCGGCAAGCCCTGATGCAAAAATCCCTGCGTGTATCGTGCCGTTGAGCAGTATTGGCTGGTAGTTGTACGCAAGGTAAATTGCACTTGCAGTTCCCGCGGCTATACCAATAGCCAGCGCCGCCAGCAACATTTGTTGTTGTTGCCTCATGATGATTATGATGATGACGACGATGAAGAGGTTGGTGTTGTCGTCGTCGTCGTTACTATCCTGCCGCCCAGCTTTGAAATTTCTTCCTGCAAGTTCTTTGTGACAGAGTCAAGCATCCTGACCACCTCGGCCTCATCGCTTCCACGAGACACCACCTGCGCCCTGATCTGCGGCGTGTTGTTTTCGCCATAGCCCTGTGGGTGGGTCTTTAGGTACACCGCATCCCTTGGGTTAGAGTTAACTATCTTCAAAAGCGCGGGGGCAAGCATGGCCTCTGTGACGCCCCTGACCATATAGTTGACCTCCCTTGAAACAAACCGTCCTACGCGCCTGTTGATTTCCGGCAGTATCTGATCCATGAAAATGGCCTGCATTTCGCCAGGCACCCCCTGCAGGCAAAAGATCTTCGTGTTTTCCAGCTCGACTAATACCCCAGGCGCACTCCCGACCATGTTCTCCAGTGGGATAGAGCCTTCCGGTATGGTAGCCATCTTTAGCCTCACTTCATTTATCTCATAGTTCAGGTTTCGCCGGGCATAGCTCCGCCTTAGCATGTCTACAGCACGCTGGTCAATGACAGTCTTGCGGCCAAGTGCTGAAGCTACGGATTCCAAAGTCATGTCGTCGTACGTTGCACCGAGGCCTCCTGTCGTAACGATTATCTCTGGTTTTCTGGCAAGCGATTCTTTGATTGCGGAGGATATCTCGCCAAGCTCGTCTCTCACCACCGTGATACGCTTTAGCTCCGCTCCAGCCTGCGCTATCTGGCATGCCAGCCAGTGGGCGTTTGAATTGACAGTGATGCCTGACAAAAGCTCGCTTCCAATGCAGACTATCTCGAGCTTTATCGCCGTCATATCATATCAGGCCTTGAATATCCTGCTCATCATGATAAGCTCCGGCCCGCTCGTAAGGCTGCCCACGACCACTGCCTTTGTGTTTGCAATTATGCCTGAGGAAAGGAAGGGCACGCCGCCATTGACCGTCACCGGCTCTGCTGGAACCTGCAACACTTCGGAAATGGTCTTTACCTCCTCCTCGCTTGCCTTTGGATGCACGCCGGCGCCCCCGTTAGTCGCCACAATCATGGATCCTGCCTGGATAAAGCTCCCAATTGTCATCGAGTGGATGGGCACTCCAAGCACGTCGCGCACCTGCCTGTCAAGCTCGCCGTCTAGCAAGGGAGATGTTATTGCCCCGTTGTCGTTTGTTGCGACCAGGTTGCCTATCGCCGTGAACCGGCTCTCGACTCGCTCGACATTGAGGCCGCTTGCCTGCCTCAGCAGCTGCACTTCTTCTTCAGACGCCGTGGAGGGAAGCAATATGCCGTTGTTATTCATGACAGTCATGGGGCCGATGAGCCTGGTGCCCCCTACTGAAGTGTAGACCTGCTTTGTCTGGAGGTATTCGGCCAGCTTTTGGGTCTTGGTTTCGGCAAATCCAAAAGGGATTATGAGGATGCTGTCGTTTGCCTTGGCAAATATCCCAATGTTTGGGGTCTTGTAAGCGGTATATCTGTAGATTGCCATGTTGTGTTTTTACTCGGTTAACAAAAAAGAATGGAAAACAGAGGATATGAAAGTATTGTATAGGCACACACACATATGCTATGTGGCTGACGGGGCGAGGACGTACGCCAAAAAGAGTAAGAGAAAGGGGGCCTTGCTAGCGGTTGGGCCAGGTATCACCTCGCGGGCCGTCTTCATGTGACACATTTTGCCCCGCATATCGATATTGGTGTTCCCATTGCTGTCTCTCTCGTAAGCGCGCTCTCTCTGGGTGACAATTGAAACTTGAAACCCAGGCGGCAGTATTGTAATCGTTATTTTTCAAGCGACCAAATCCCCTGCTATCAGGGGCGGGATGCAGAAAAAGACTGCGACAGTGGCCAAAAAGAGAGCAACGCAATAGTTATAGCAAAATGGATTTCCTATCTAGTTGCCCGGATGGCGGAGGATCTCCTTGACAGGCCCGTTAGGTCGTTCATGAGCGGGCAGTTTATCGTGGTAGACGAGGCTGCTTCGGTAGCTTCGGCTGTGAGGGAGATGAACCTGCGCAAGGCCGAGACCATAATCGTGTCAAGGCGTGGCCTTGCAGACGGGATAATTACAGACGGCGATATTATCGACAAGGTGGTCATGAAGGGTGAAGACTCGGACGACGTTTCAGTCAGGCAGATAATGTCCTCGCCCGTAATCACGATAAGCTCCACCGCGACGGTCAAGCAGGCGCTCCAGCTGATGAGGATACACAGGGTCAAGCGGATCCCAATAGCCGACAAGGAAGGAATTGTCGGAGTTGTTACGCAGGCAGCGCTTGCAGGGGCAATCAGGACATCGGTTCTTGAAAGGACCATCAAAAAGGCTAGGAGCACTATTCAGGATCAGTACAAGCCGGTCCTTGGAAACCTGGGAGTGCTTTTGCAGTTCTCTGCTGTTCTGCTTGTGGTGCCCGCGCTGGTGGGCACCGTACTGGGCGAAGCGGTAAGCATTACTGGCGTGTACCTTGAAGTCGTAGGGCTGTCATTTGCCGGGTTTTTCCTGATGTCATACGGGGAAAGAGGCCAGATGAACCTCAGGCAGGCGTCCATATTCGTTGTAATCAGCTTTGTAGTCATGTCCCTTTTCGGCTCGCTTCCCTACTTTTACCTGAACCCGTTCCAGGCCGGAATAGAAGGCGGTTCGCTTTTTGTCAATAGCATCTTTGAAAGCGCCTCCGGCTTTACCACGACCGGACTGTCAATGATAACCCATCCGGAAGAACTCCCCGACAGTTTTTCGTTCTACCGATCCTATACCCAGTGGGTGGGGGGCATGAGCTTTGTGTATCTTGTCATGATGATCTTTTTCCCCGAGGACAAGCTGAGTGCAATGAGGAGCGTCCTTGGCGGTGGCATGCTGAAATTCAAAGAGTTCATTGTGACCCTTGTCGTGATATTTTCAGTGTATACCGTAATCCTTGTGCTGATGACTACGGTATCGGGAAGGACTGATGATTTCACGGCCATTTCGCTGATCCTAGCAACCATCACAGGCGGCGGTTTTTCACCCAGCTCCAGCATCATCAGCGCCGGCGACCTCGAGGTGCTCGTCATGACGAGTGCCGGCATGATACTGTCTGCGCTCCCCTTTGCATTTCACTACTATATCTTTAGCAGGAAGGGTTTGTTGTCGAGAAAATCGCTTGGTGCCGAAGTCACGGTATACCTCATTGCGATGGGAATATCGATGCCCCTGCTGTACATCCTGATGGCCGGAACCCCCGGCAACAACATTGGCACGGCGGCCTACCATGTCATCAGCGCCTCTACCACGTCCGGATTTCAGTTCATTGACCTGCACACAATACCAGTTGCGGCCAAGGTGTTCCTCATCATTGTAATGCTGGTGGGCGGCTGCGCATTTTCCACCGCAGGTGGGATCAAAGTCGGCAGGCTCCTTATCCTCTATCAGGAAGTCTCCCGAAGGGTGGGGAGGAAGGCAGAGTCATCATCTTCATACACGCGTGCCCAGCCTGCCTACACGTCCATATCGTCTGTTGCCAACCCGCAGCGAAGCTCCGACAACGGGAACATACTTGACCACCTGCTTGAAGAATCCAGAAGGCGCGACATTGCCGAGCTGTTCAACAAGCGCGACGAACTGCTGAAAATTGCCCGCGAAGTACTTGGAGTCAAGCTGGTCCGGGAGATCCTCCTCGTAATAGGGCTTTACATCTTTGTATCTTTTCTCACCGGCGCGGTGCTCAGCAGCCAGACGGGGAGGAGCTTTGAGGACTCGCTGTTTGAGTCGGTGTCGGCGCTTAGCACCACCGGCCTTACTACCGGCATCACGTCGCTCCAGCTGGACTCGCTTTCAAAGCTCATGCTGACTGCAAACATGATCCTGGGAAGGTTTGAAATCATTGCGATCTTTTACATCTTTTTCAGGGTACTCCGCCGCTAGGAGACATCTAATGACAATGCAGAGGGATTAGGTAGGGTTTATTACACACAGCCGTGGAGTGGAAAATCACAGATGCCGCCGGCAAATCCCTTCCACGACAGGGACATCGTGTCAATCAAGGACTTTTCCAAAGACGACCTTGAATTCATCTTTGCAGCCACAGATAAGGTAAGCCAGCTCAGGCCCGCCCAGCGAGGCGAGCTAGGAAAAGGCCGGACACTTGGCTACATCTTTTATGAGCCGAGCACCCGGACAAGGATGAGCTTTGAAGCTGCCATGGCATCGCTTGGCGGCGCCTCGATCGGGATATCCGACCTGAAATCGTCGTCGGTAGAAAAGGGTGAAAGCCTTGCCGACACCATCAGGGTAATAGACCTTTATTCAGATGTAATAGTGCTCCGGCATCCGATGGACGGCTCAAGCAGGTATGCGGCAGAGCTCTCGCAGAACCCGATAATCAATGCCGGGAGCGGAAGCGAGGAGCACCCCACGCAGGCGCTGCTCGATCTTTACACGATGCTCAAGGAAAAGAAAAAGCTAGACGGCCTTTCAATCGCAATTGTCGGCGACCTAAAGTATGGCAGGACGGTCTACTCGCTGCTTTATGCGCTGACCAACTATAAGGTGGACATACACCTTGTCGCGCCCCCGAGCCTCCAGATAAGAAAGGAATCTATCTATGAAGTGCAGGACAAGCTAAAGATAAAGGAGCACACCGAGCTTGAGGACGGCGCGCTCTCCGATGTGGACGTTATCTATGTCACGCGGATTCAGAGGGAGCGCTTTCCAGACCTGCAGGAATACGAAAAAGTCAAGGGGACCTACACCATAGACGAGCATACGCTTGCAAAGGCAAAGCCGGATGTCTCTATCATGCACCCGCTTCCCCGCGTCGACGAAATTTCCCAGAGCGTGGACCACACCAAGAATGCAACATACTTTAGGCAGGCGTCCTATGGGAAAGAGCTGCGCGCCGCGCTGCTTGCACTCATGCTAAACGAGAATATTGCAAGCTAGTTTTGCACTCTTGTTGAATTTAGCGCACGGCGGCATATACATCTCCCCACCGTGGCTATTGTTGGAACTGGCAAAGCATAAAGTGTGAGGAGTAAAAAGAGCTATAGTTTCTTTTGCTCGCCAGAGCAATTGCAGCATCCCTTGCGGCAGATCCCGTCTGAATTGTGAAACCCAAACTCGTGGAAGCACTTTGGGCAAAGCAAGTGCGAGTCGCCGATCAAGTGATATCTCGTATCAGAAAGGGGATTTTATAAAGCTATGAGACATGCACGACGAATGCAATTGCTTTTGCCTCAGAATTAATTGGTCCATGAAAACAAGTCGGTTGGAGGCATGTTCTGACCTGCTATTTTCTTTCAGTGAGGCTGATGTACTCGTAGGCCTTGACTGCGCTGTCAAACGCATACTGGACTGTCTTGTACTGCTTCCTGAATTCCTCCACATCCTTTGCCACCAGCGACGGCTCCTGCTTGTCAACTACAACCCTCTTGATGAAATTGGCAATCTCTTTCATCTCGCTTTCCTTCATGCCAAGGCGCGTGACTTCGGGCACTCCGATCCTCACGCCACCGGGGTGCATGTAGTGCCTCCCGGCCTTGATGTCGCCCGGCAACAGCTGGCGGTTGAGTATGATTCCACCCTTTTCCAGATCTTTTTCGATTGTGCCGCCGTCGCCGAACTTTGTGACATCCACCGCTATCTGGTGCGACGCGGTATAGCCGCGCTTTTCTCCCAGGACCCCAAAGCCGTATCCTGCCAGGGCTTCTGCAAGTGCCTTGGCGTTTCTTATCACCTGCTTTGCATAGGTCTTGCCAAATTCTGCCGACTCGGCAAGAGCAATGGCCTTGCCTGCGACGTGGTGCAGGTGGTGGCTGCTGGTGTTTCCCGGAAATATTGCCTTCTTGATGGCCTCGGCATGCTTTTCGTATGATACAATGATGCCGCCCTGCGGGCCCCAGAGCGTCTTGTGAGAGCTCATGGTCATCGAGTCTGCGCCCTCCCTCAGAGGATCCTGGAACTCGCCTCCTGCTATCAGGCCGGCGACGTGCGCGCCGTCATAATTGACGTGCATCCCCTGGTCGTGCATAAAGCCGGCAAGCTCTTCTACAGGATGCGGAAAAAGAAAGAGGCTCCCTCCAAACATCCCTATCTTCGGCGCCTTGCCATCGCGCTTCATTTCCTCGATTTTTTTCTTTGTAGCGTCAACGTCAATAGTCATCTCTTCCTTTGAAAACGGGTAATGCTCTATGTTGAGCCCGTGGACAAGGCCGGCTGTGCCAGAGTGCTCCTTCTTGCCATGGGATATGTGGCCGCCTGATGGGATTGAAGCCGCCATCATGTAGTCGCCGGGATTTGAAAATGCGGCATAGATTGCAAGGTTTGCAACGACCCCGGAAGTCGCGCGGCAGTCTGCAAATTCAGACCTGAATACCTGGCGAGCCAGGGCATTGCAGATAAGCTCCACCTGGTCGATGTAGATGCAGCCAGCATAGACGCGCTCGCCGGGCCAGCCTTCGGCATATCTATTGCCAAAGTCGCTCATTACAGCCTCACGTACTGCGGGGCTGGGAATGTTTTCACTTGCAATAAGTGGAATTGACCTGTCAAACCATGCATGATGCTCGCGCATCAGACTCAATACGTCGTCATATGATTTTCTGGCACTCATGTCTCTACTACCTACGCTCTATGATTGCCCATTCTGTCTTAATTTAGTGTATCGCTCTTTTTTTCGGAAAATCATTTGCAAAAGTCTTGACGACCTCGGTCCATGCTGCGCCAATGTTGTCCCTGTTGTACCCTCCACCGCCAAGAGCAATTATCCGACCATGACAGTGCTTGTGCGCAAGGCGGTGCAGTACATCAGCAGCATGCCAGTGAGCCTTTTCAGAATACTGGAGATGAGTTATTGGGTCACCGGCAAGGCTATCGGCGCCACACTGCATTATGATGAGCTCAGGATTGGCATCCTCTACAAATTTTTCCACCTTGGCAAATTCCGTGATGAAAGTCTCGTCACCGGCCTCCGGTTGAACAGGGATATTCAACTTGGTTCCCGCCGCAATTCCCTTGCCGGTTTCAGCAGGAAATCCTGTCCCCGGGAACAGGTACCTGCCATCTTCGTGGATGTCTGCAAAGTAGAGCTCCAGGTCTTGCTCAAATTCATAGAAAACCCCGTCGCCATGGTGGGCGTCGATATCGACGTATGCAATCCGTCTGATGTTGTACTTGCTCCTGGCAGCCATTATGGCCACGCCTATGTCGTTAAAGACGCAAAAGCCGGAGGCAGCGTCGCGCATTGCATGATGCAGGCCTCCAATAGGGTTGAAGGCATGGTCTATTCTGTTACCTGCTCTGTCTTTGCCTGCAATAACAAAATCGAGGCCTGCAAGGGTGGAACCGACCGCGTAGAGCGCCGCCTCAAACACCCCCTTGAATGCCGGAGTGTCGCCTTTGTCCAGCGGCACACCTCCATGCTTTGACGCAGCCTTGACAAATTCCACATAGTCTCTGTCATGGAATGCCAGTACGTCCTGCTCTGTAGCAATCTCTGGCTGCTCTACTACTACTTCACCAGTGCTTGCAACGACATTGCTTTCACTTTGGAATTTCTTCCAAAACGCGTTCATCCTGTCATTTCCAAACGGGTGGTTCTCTCCGAATCCATAGGTGGCCAGTGCTTCTCCATAAAACACGCCGGTTCTGCACATTGTTATGACAGCATAATAACAGCGCAAATGTGGCAAATAAACGCGTTCGTAACTGCCTGCTAGTTCTAATCATTAAATAATCACCATTACTTAGCATAGGCGCGCATAAGCGAAAATGTTTACCGGCATCATAGAGGGCACGGCTTTGGTCAAGAAAATCTCAAAGTTAGGACACGGCGCCGACACGCTATTGCGCGTACACCTGGGAAACAAGCTCGGGCGCGGCCTCAAGGTGGGCGACAGCGTCGCTATCAGTGGCGCATGTCTGACAGTCAGCAAGCTGTCAAAGGGCGATGCAGAATTCCAGATGGTTGCCGAAACGGTGAGGCGCACGAGCCTTGGCGAACTGAAGCCGAGCGACGCGGTAAACATCGAGCGCTCGCTAAAAGTTGGCGACAGGCTAGAAGGTCACTTTGTGCTGGGCCATGTTGACGGCACGGGGGTCGTTGAAGACATTGTCGAAAAGCCGACAGAGACTACAATGTGGATCAGGCTGGACAGGCAGCTTGCCAAATCGGTTGTTCCAAAAGGTTCGATAGCAGTTGATGGCGTCAGCCTGACTCTGGTAGATGTGGATGGCAACAGGGTTTCTATTTCGCTTATTCCTCATACGTTGAAAATGACGACTTTGGGCCAAAAATCAAAGGGCGATAGGGTAAACATCGAGACGGATATCTTGGGCAAGTACATCACACAGAGGAAACAATGACATTCCAAGTTCGATAGCTTACCACAAAAATGGTAGCTACAAGCATTTTAGTAATCTTTTAATAACAACTCGGAGAAGCTCTCTATTGTTGTCACTTAACGAGGCAATAGCAGCCCTCAAGGCAGCCAAAATGGTCCTAGTCTACGATGGCAAGGGCAGGGAGAATGAAGTAGATATGGTAGTAGCCGCAGAGCACATGACCCCGGAATACGTCGCATCCATGAGAAAAGATGCAGGCGGCCTGCTCTGCCTTGCAATATCGCATGAAGTCGCGACAAAGCTTGGCCTCGCGTACATGCATGACATGATTGCAAGCTTTGGAAAGCTAAATCCTGTTTTCACAAAGCTCACCCAGGGTAAAGCGGCTTACGGCGACAAGCCCTCATTTTCAATATGGATTAACCACAGAGATACGTTTACCGGCATCACGGACAATGACAGGGCCCTGACGATTACAAAGATGGCTTCTGTATGCAGAAACATCGAGACTACCGGCGTTGAAGAATTTTCAAATGGCTTTAGGGCACCGGGGCACGTTCCTATACTGATAGCATCAAAGCGCCTGCTGGAGGAGAGGATGGGCCACACCGAGCTTTGCGTCTACATGACAAAGCTGGCCGGGATCTCCCCTGCAATCGTCATGTGCGAAATGATGGATTCCAACACCCACAAGGCGCTGTCAGTTCAGGACGCCAAAAAGTACGCCATGACGCACGGACTATCGCTTGTCGACGCAAGCGAACTCAAAGCACATGCCAAGGTGACCTAGCCAGCAATTGCCAGTACGAATTGCAATAGTGGTTTCCAAGTTTAACAGCGGAATTACGCTACGGATGCTTGACAGGGCCCGCACTCACGCCGGCAATGTTGACGCAAGGATAACCTACATCGTGTATGTCCCCGGGACATTTGACATGCCACTGGCAGTTGATCGGTTGCTCAGAAGGCAGGACGTCGATGCAGTGGTGACTTTGGGTGCAGTGATAAAGGGCGACACGAGGCACGACGACATCGTGGCGGAAAATGCAGCGAGGCTGATGGCTGATTTGTCGCTGAAATACGGCAAGCCCGTGGCTCTGGGGATCACCGGTCCGGGCATGACACTTGACCAGGCAAAAGAGCGCGCAGAGCTTGTGCCTGTGAGGGCCGTGAACGCAGCTGTGCACATGGTGACAGGGCTGGGAAAGCTACAAAAGGCAGCCAAGAGAGCGGGGACAGTGATCATTAACAATAATGACAATGACAATGATTCAGCTGACAATAATCAGGATTGAAGGGTACGGCCCCTGGACCGTTACGCTTGGCAGCGACAGGGAGGCCCAGCTGCAGATGCTCCAAGCCAGAATTTACCACGATGTACAGCGCCTTTTCAGCGAAAGGGACTGCATAGTCTATTTCAACAGGTTTGATGAATATTTTGCAGTCACTAACGGACTTGACGCCGCGGGTCACGCGCAGATCCAGAAAGAGCTCGCCCTGCTATACCCGGACCTAAAGATGTCGATGGCAATTGGCACTGGTAGCACCGCCTTTGAGGCAAGCACCGACGCATACAGGGCGAGAAAGGAAGCACGGCTTGCAGACTCTGACGGAGGTGGAGCAGAGCTCTTTGGCATGTCTCGGGCGGCGGCCGACGCGGCGCAGATAATGCACATCGACGTTGACAGCTCGACCAAGGTTGGCGACAGGCTCTCGCCTTATGAAGTCACTGCGCTAGTCGTCAAGATATACAGCAGGCTTGCAGAGGAATTTCTGATGCTCAATTCGCTTACCTTCTTCCTCGGCGGCGACAACTTTATGGTGCTGTCAAACGGAGTGACAAAGGAGCAGGCAGACCAAGTCATAAAGAAAGTTACCGCGGGGATTGACATCCGGCTCAACTGCGGGATCGGGATTGGCAGGAATGGCAGACGCGCCGCCGAGGCCGCTACAAAGGCACTTGACACGATCAGGGATCTCCGCAAAGAAGGAAAAATCCAGCCGATCTATGAGATAAGATGTCCGTGACTATTATTGTAAATGACGTTTCCCTGCTTTTGGGCCACCAGCTCGACTACATAGAGCGCGGGCACGTTGTCATTGAAGACGGCCTTGTCAAGAGCGCGGGCAGTGGTCCATACAAAAGCAACAGCAACAGTAACGACAACAGCGGCCAGGGCATGGCGCTGGACGGCAGGGGCTTTCTGGTAATCCCGGGTTTCATAAATGCCCATACGCACATCGCCGACTCTATCGGCAAGGACATTGCGGCCGGTAGCAGACTCGACAAAAGAGTGCATCCTGTATTTGGCGCAAAAAAGAAGATCCTAGAGAAGAGCACGCCGGCTCACCTCAGGACATTTATCAGAAATGCCGCGGTGTCCATGATGAAAAAGGGGATCGTGGCTTTTGCGGATTTTCGTGAAGGTGGCATAGACGGCGTCCGGCTCTTGAAGGGTGCAATCGATGGCCTGCCGATAAAGTGCATCGCGCTGGGACGATCTGGATATTATTCAACCCCTGATGAACCGGGCGGCATTCCTCCCGGTTACCTGCAGGAGGCGGAGGATGTAGTCAGGATCTCTGATGGCCTCGGGATAAGCGGCGCAAATGAAAATACTGATTCCAGCCTGTCGCAGTACCGCAAGATCGTCGGCGGCAAACTGCTTGCAATCCATGCGGCCGAGTCACGAGAGACAGTCCTCTTTTCCAAAGAGCACGCCGGCGGCAGGACAGAAGTCGAGCGGATCATGCGCTTTATGAAGCCCGACTTTATGGTGCACATGACAAACGCTAGCGACGATGATATCGCCTCGGCGGCGAAAAGCAGCACCGGCATCGTGGTATGCCCCCGTGCGAACGGGGTGCTTGGAGCCGGGATTCCTCGGGTACACCGGATGCTCAAGGCCGGATGTATTGTGGCACTTGGAACAGATAACGTCATGTTAAATTCGCCCGATATTACCCGCGAGCTGGACTATGCGTGGAAGACCTCCAGGGCGGCGGAACAGAAGGAGGGAGCACCGGGATCAGAATTGATAGAGCCGAGGGAAATACTAAAGATGGCTACTGTAAATGCCGGTGACATTCTAAAGCTCAATTCAGGCTGCATTGAGGCTGGCAGGGCGGCTGACTTGCTATTCATTGACAGGAGGCATGCTGACCTCTATCCGATGCATGACCCGCACGCGGCAATAATCCAGAGGCTGAGCGAGGGTTCTATTACTTCGGTCATGATAAACGGCCGGTTCGTGGAGGAGATCAATTGAAGGTGGTTATCAACGGCGCAATGACTGTGGACGGCAAGATTGCGACTGCATCAGGCGACTCGAGGATCTCGTCAAAGGAGGATCTCATCCGGGTCCACAGGCTGCGCGCATCGGTTGAAGCCATCATCGTAGGGATATCGACTATCATGGCAGACGACCCGATGCTCACCGTCAGGCATGCAAGGGGCGCAAACCCATTGAGAGTCGTGGTGGACAGCAGGGCGCGGATCCCCCTTGATTCCCAGGTGCTCCACACGGCCAAGCTAGTGAGGACTGTCATAGCAGTTACGTCACAGGCCCCTGAAGAAAGGCTGGCAAAAATTCGCGAATCCGGAGCCGAGGTTCTGATAGTGAAGGAGGGAAGGGGCTACAACGTGGCCGTGCCCCGTGGAGTCGACCTGAAAGAATTGTTCTCTGCCCTTGAAAAAAAGATGGGCGTAAGGAAAGCCCTGGTCGAAGGTGGCGGAGAGCTCAACTGGTCGCTCTTGCGCCTCGGGATGGTGGACGAGCTGACAGTCACAATCGCTCCAAAAATTGCCGGTGGAAGGCTCTCCACTACGCTCGTTGAAGGCGACGGCTTTGACCGTATATCTGAAGGCATAAAGCTCAGGCTGAAGCAAGTGGAGCGCAAGAAATCCGGCGAGCTTGTACTGCGCTACCGCCCTCTGCATGGAGCGAGAAAGTAAGTACGCAAAAGCAGGCAGGAAGGAAAGAGAGAAAGAAAGAAGGAAAAAAAGAAGGAAGAAAGTAGCAGAGCCACACAGCACTTTTTAACCGCGGCAATCGTAATGCTTGTGCCTGCATCAGATGATGAAGAACTCCTCTGCAAGGTTTCACGTCGGCCAGACGATTGTTGGCGGCGTAAGGTTTGAAGTGGACCGCGCATCGCTTACAAAGCACGCCATAATACTTGGCGCCACGGGGTCCGGCAAGACCGTCCTGGCCAAGGTTCTGGTCGAGGAGGCGGCGCTTCAGGGAATCCCTACTTTTGCGATAGACCCAAAAGGGGACATTGGAAACCTGGCGTTCAGATCGGCAGACTTTGACTTTTCAGAATGGTCGGGCAAGGAGGCCGATGCCCTGAAAATGGACAGGGAAAAGCATGCGGCAAACCTACAGCAGCAATACCTTGGCAAGGCTTCCGAGTTCAAGGTCACTCCCGGCTCGGCCGAAAAGCTGGAAAAAAAAGTCATCGTCAGGATTTTCACACCCAAGTCCGCCTCAGGCCTTGCAGTCGGAATTGCGCCCGACCTGTCAGCGCCGGAGGACTTTAACCGGCTGCTAAATGAGGACATTGCATCAGCAGCAGACCTGCTTGACCTTACCTCGTTTAACCTGCTGCGCCTTGCCGGCTATGGCGAAGACGACAGAAAA
>DATEIL010000073.1:0-8928 GCA_035279085.1 Nitrososphaera sp. | reverse complement strand
CATTGGTTTATCTGGAACGATCAAGTCTCCGTAATGGTCAGCTGTATATCTTTGGGCTATTTGTTCAACTTTGCTCATTTGATACGTTCCCCTTTGGGAAATACCTCTCCATTGACTCAGAAGTCCGGCGACCTATTTCTGCCTTTATCATCACTGAACCCCAATAATCCCAAATTTCTAGAAACATGGTCTGACTTAATGTTTTTTCAACTCCGTAAGTAGGATCGTTATAATAAATCAACTTTTGAATATCGTCAATACCTGTAATAACAACTGAATGTGCATAATCGGGAGACGCATCAGCAGTCCTGATCCAAACTGCAACAGGCAGTCCTGCTTGAAGCTGCCTTCTTATGTCGTCTAATGTACGGGCATCATATTCTGCGATCAATTCGACTGATGGAGATAACGAGTTTATTGCCGAATTAATATTGCCCACATTATGAAATTGTGTACCGGTTAGGTTGGTTTGCATTATCTCAGCAATACGACTTTCCTCAAGATTCGGTATTGGAGCATTTAATTTCGTCTTACCGATGTATTCAAGCATCATCTTGCAGCAACTAGGAACACATGTGTAATTCTGTTCTTGCTGTAACGCGGGAATATCAAGATGAATTACCTTGCTGCTTGACAAATATGGCTTTTATCAAGATGTTCTATTAATAAATCAGCTAGCTATCTATCTATTTATCCACAAATTACAGGACGTTTTAGTGTGATTTTACCGATTTTGGATCATCGATACCGGGAAAGTCGTATCGGTTTGGCTTTTTCGCCCATCTCTCGCCCGTAAGGTCTAGAGGTGCACGAATGCCCTTGTCAATGGTTCTAGCCATTGGCGAACGCTTGGCATCCTGATTTTGCAGCTTGTCAAAGGTTTCATGTGATATGCCTTCTTTGGCTCTATAGTGTGATCCATCTTTGCGGGTACGCCAGTTCGACATGAACTAAAATTGTGTTTCTATTTTCCCTTCTTTGTCATCATCTCATACTGGGAGCTAGCTAAAGTATGAGGAAAAACTAGCAAATAACAATCGAAAAATATGCGAGTATCAAAAAAACGATTTGAAAGGGAAAAGCTTGCGTTTTTTATTGGTGCAATCATCGGATTTCCCTTTAGCTTGTGGATTAGCGGGATATCAATGCCTGAAAATACGGCAGATCCTGAGCAATTTAAGAAAGACGCAATAGTCTGGTCTGATTTCATTGGCTTTGTCTCAGTTCTTGCGACAGTGGCGTTTTATGCCAAGAAAGATTGGTTTGGAGCTGAATTAAGCGGAGGCAGCGCGGGATTCGCTGTTGTGGTTGCAGGAATGCAATGGATACTAAGAGCTACTGGAATTATAACATAGTCTATGATTTGAAGAAGCCATCAAAACTGAGTTTCATGGCGAAAGATAGCGGGATTAGCCCAAAGACTCTGTAAAGGTCAAATTGGCGATATTGATCAATGACCATGATTCCAAGACTGGCAAAGCAAATTATCATCATTATGAAGTAGAGAAGTGGTTTCGCGGCATAAAGTAGCTTAGCGCGCGAATCTTTCTGCACAAGCTAAAATTAGCTTGGACAGTCATGTTTTGAGACCTTATAATTCACTGCTAGTCCTTTGACGATTAAATGATGAATTTTGAAGAGCTAGACAATATAACGAGAGATTGGATGCTCAAGGAGTTCCAGAATGAAGAAACAAGTGGTAAGCCCTACCGAAGTAAGAATATGACTTCAGGAGGCAAATCTGCATTTTCCAAGACCATGGAAAATGCAATCAGAAATGGTAATGAGGTGACATTGGCGCGAGAACTTGCTAATCCTACATTTTGGGAATCAAGCTATACTGCCGTTAGAAATGGAAAACCTTACAGAGTATCGATTAATCCTATCGACGCGGCGCGCAAGCTGGCTTTGACCGAATTTAACACGTGGTATGTCCGAGGACTTGCAAGAAGATTGACGGAAGAGGGTGTGGAGTATTGCGAAGTCTATCGTGCTGAGGCGGCATGGCAGCCAAGACCAGAGTGCGAAGACCATGATGGGAAACGGTTCAAAGTATCTGAAATCTACAATGGGCATCGCGCTAGATACTGGCCTACCGAGAACCCTGCCGCCTTGTCGGTTCCCGTAGGTGTCAATTGTCACCATACCATCCGCCGCTCGACCTAGATTTTGCTATCAACCGAATTTTGACAGCCCAAAAGTAGAGGCTGATCAATCGAAGAGTTGACGGAACCAGTTGGCATTATGCTTTTATAATGGTAGAGCGAAGATAGGATCAGCTTATCGCCTGTTAATGCCGTGGTAGAATCTCTTTCTTATCATAACCACATGGCATGAGTATGGCTATAGCTGGAACGAACTAGAATGGAAGAATTAGAACGTAATGAAGAGATTGGTTCATCCCAACAAGCAACTGCTGCCCAGCGCCGAACAAAGGGCGACAGGCAGGATTTCAATAGTCAGGTAACCAAAGTGACCACCGAGAACGAGGATGCAGTTGGCAAACTGATCCTCCAGTCAATTCCCTCGGAGGCTCAGATTACAACGGTGCGGTTTGAAGGCCCAAATATTGCCTTGTATACCAAGAACGCAAAATTTGCGCTAACTGAACTTACCTATTATCTCTCTTCTCTGTCAAAAACTCTCAAGAAGAGATTCATAATTAGGACAGACCCGTCCGTGCGGCTTCCAGAAGAGCAGACAAGGCAGACAGTGGTGAAGCTTGTCCCAAAGGATGTCACTGTTTCCGCGGTCTTTTGCGATGATGCGACAGGTGAGGTCGTGCTTGAGGTAAGCAGGCCAGAATCAATCGATCCAAACATGATCGTGCAGATCGCACAGTCCACAGGCTGGATAGCACACACAAGGCGATCTCCGCATATTCCTTCTTCGAGCATCAACGTCATACACTACAACCTCAAGGAATCTGCCAGAGAGAGGACTGACTTTTTGCAAAAGCTGGGCAAAAGGATTTTCAGAGGATCGCTTGTGGTGGGCAATAACAACAATAATACCAGCAGTAATGGCAACGGCAATGGCCTTGCATATCAGCAGCAAGTATCAGCGGTTGAGCCGCTTGGTGGCAAGCCCCAGCACTGGTCCACCAATAAAGAGGAAGTCATGCTGTTTTGCCTCGGAGGGGTAAAGCAGGTCGGCAGGTCGTGCTTTATCGTTGTAACTCCGGAAAGCAAGGTCATGTTGGACTGCGGGATCAATCCTGGCGAGCTTTCCGGTTTCGATGCCTACCCACGTCTTGATTGGTTCAATTTTGATCTAGATGACTTGGATGCCGTAGTCATATCCCACGCACATATTGACCACCAAGGATTCCTCCCAACACTTTTCAAGTACGGGTACAAGGGTCCTGTTTACTGCACAGAGCCAACGCTGCCGCTGATGACACTCCTCCAGAACGATTCTGTCAAAATCGCAAAAAGCAACGGGACCTATATCCCGTACGAAACAAGGGATGTGAATGAAGTTATCAAGCGCACCATTACGCTCCCGTACACAAAGCCTACCGACATCTCGCCGGATATCACCATCACGCTAAATAACGCTGGTCACATCATGGGGAGTGCGACGGTCCACCTGAACATATCAGGAGCTCATAACATACTCTACTCTGGCGACTACAAGTATGCGCGGACTCAGTTACTTGACAGCGCTGTGGCAATGTACCCGAGAGTTGAGACCTTGATAACAGAGAGCACTTATGGAAATTCGACCGATATCATGCCCGACCAGCAATTCGTGTACAGAAGCTTTACAGAGTCCATCAACAAGACATTGACGGAGGGCGGCAAAGTCCTGATCCCGGTTCCGGCAGTAGGCAGGGCTCAGGAGATAATGCTGGTGATGGCAAAGGAGATGCATGACGGCAGGCTCATTGAATCTCCGATTTACATTGAAGGAATGATTTCAGAGGCAAGCGCAATACACATGTCGTATGCACATTATCTCGGGTCTGAGGTTCGCAAATCCGTGTCGCAGGGCGTCAATCCGTTTCTGTCGGAATACTTTACGGTGGTGAGCGGAGGCAAGCGCGATGAAGTGCTAAATGACGAAAACCCGGCAATAGTGATGGCCACATCTGGAATGCTTGAGGGCGGACCTTCGGTTGAGTATTTCAAGGAACTGGCGCCCAATCCAAAGAACAAGATAATGTTTGTTTCATATCAGATAAACGGCACCCTTGGAAGGCGAGTACTTGATGGCACAATGTCCCAAGTGAGCATGATGGACAAAAGCGGAAAGGTAAAGGTGGTTCCCGTGCGCTGCCAGACCCAGAAGATCGATGGGTTTTCGGGCCATAGCGATTTCAACCAGATACTCGGTTTTGTTGCAAAAGTGAAGCCAAAGCGGGTACTTGTCAACCATGGCGAACGCACAAAGTCAGAAAATACCGCCAGTGCCATCTATTCCCGCCTCAAGATAAGGTCCAGTGTTCCAGACAATAGAGAAATAGTCCGGCTCAGATAGCCGACTAAGGCATATTGTTTCCATAGCATTTTTAGCCTTGTGCATGCTATACCCATTTGCGCGGCTATCATGGCAATCAGGTATCGTTGTATCAACTGTAACATCGTTTTGAGCGGAGAAGGGGCATCTAGGCATTACCTTGCCAATCCTACACACAAACTGGAAAAGCTGCCGCCGCCTGTAAAGCCTGTAAAGAATGCGAGATAGTGAGTGAATTTTCTGTTACTCGCGGATACTTTCGAGCGTAGAGACTACCTGCCACAGCATTGTCCTGATGTGAGATTGCATCTGCGGACTCTGCGTCGCATTGTCGAGAAGGCTAATGGCATTTGCAGCCCTGACAGAAGGACTGCCGCCCTTTTCGTCTTTTAGCGCGGAGAGAACCTCTTTAATCATGTTCCTAATGCTCTTTTGGACGTCGTTATTTCGCGTGATAGAATCAAGAGTCTCAATAGCCCGTGCGAGACGTTCCTGATTTTCCTTTTCCTTTAGTTCCTTTTTCGCTGATGTCATTTTCCTGTAACTCCGATCGACGACTGCAAAGATAGGGATCAGTTGCTTTTGAATGTTTTTATCGTCATTGGCCACTATTCCTGTGCGACCATGAGTTCGTCAACAAACCGAGTGCCTTTTTCGGTCGATGCATATGTAGCTGCCTCGTCATCTCCACCCTTGAAATTCTGGTCTACGTGCTTGTGGATGTATACTCCTGATTCAGCAGTTTCATTGGTGCAAGCTGGATGAGTGATTCAAATGAGCCGTGGTTTATGTCAAATTCAAAGTCGCATTCAGATTTTTGAGGCAATAGCCACATTCTGATCTCTGCCATACCCGCGGCCGGTGCGCCAGCAAGGCCTGCGTCGCGTACTTTCTTTAAGTTTGCCAAAATTGCTCTTGTCGCCGCCGTTTCCACATCCATCTGCGAATCTGACGGATTCATTGTCTAAATTGCTTGCATTTCAGATACGGACAGAGATGATCTGCACAAACGCGCGCACACATGTGTATCCGTATGCATGCCAAGGTTTTAAAACCTCACTTTATCAATAACTTCTTGATGTCTCAATCATCGGAACAGCTTCGCTGCAACATCTGCGGGCTTGCAGTTTCTTCATCTGACGCCAAGGTCCACTCTTCCACTTCCTTACATGCGACGCGAAAACACGAGCTGGAGCGGGATCTAGAAGCTGTCAGAAATGAGCAATATGCCAATGACAGCTCTGTAGTGCTTCAGTGGAAAAGTTCAGTCTAGTCTTTTGCCACACTCTACTTCGTAATCATCACCGTGCATTTCGTCCCATGGAGTACCTTGTTGGAAGTGCTGCCAAGGACGGCGCCCTTTAGCCTGCCAAGTCCCCTGCTGCCTATGACAATGAGGTCAATGCCTTCCTTGTCTGCATATCCAACGATGCTGGAGGCAGGATCACCTTCGGCAATCACCGTCTCGATTTCAACGCCTGCCTTCCTTGCAGCTTCTTGGCACTTGTCAAGAATCTTTGACGACTCCTTCCTGTAGTTTTCCAGCAGCTCGTCGAGTAACTTTTGCGATTCAACATATACAGTGGGCGGTCGCTCAATTACATGGATTGCGGTGGCGGCAGCGCCGGTGCTCTTTGCAAGGAACAGGGCATGATCCAGTGCTCTAAGCGCGTTTTCAGAGCCATCGACTGGAACGAGTATCTTTGAAATCACGGTTCTTGTACAACTCTGATGGATTATTTTAATGCAGAGTGGGATCCTGTGGCAGCAGGAACTGGATTATCAAGCTGATGACATACATTGCAGCAAGCATTATTCCAACTTTCATGCCAATCTCTTTTTTGAACATTGGAATAAGGGCGAGTATGGTGACTACTGTGACAAGAATCATCTGGTATTCCAGGATGATGTTTGTTTGGATGCTGGAGAAGAATCCTCCATGGTACATTGCCCCGAAAACTGCCACGGCAAGAAGCAAGGTGTTATTGAGGATTTTTGACCCAAGAACATTTGCTACGGCAATAGAGGCCCCCGCTGCGCCCTTGCGCGCAAGAAGCATCATGGATATCTTTTCGGGCATTTCACCGGCTATTGGGCTTATTATTACCGCCAGAACAATGACTGACACTCCCGATTCGACAGAAAAGCCCTCGAGCGAATGGATAAACGGCTCAGCTCCCAGGAAAATCCCCGCAGTACCTGCGGCAAATGCCAGAATTGCTTTTGTCATTGCACGCCCTGCAGGCTTGTGTGCGCCGCTTTCCGTGACCGAGATTACCTTGTGCTCTTGCACTGTTTCCTTCTCGGTCTTTTTTGCCTTGTTTTCTGCCTTCATTTCAACCAATGCAACGACAAGATAGGCACCGAACATGCCGGCAAACACAAAGCCGTCGATAAAGTTGTAGCCGTCTATGAACAGAACGGCGCTGATTACCGCAGTCGCGATTAGAAAGATCTTGTCCAGTTTGAAGGTCGCGACATCTACTCCCTTTAGCGGAGCTTTTGAGAGCCTAGTCGTAGCTATCACTAGCATGATTGCCAGACCCAGTGTCATCATGAGCAGGTTGCTTCCAAGTCCGGCTCCTATTGCAGTCCCATAGTCTCCGCCGGCAGCGGCGTAGACTACGATAGCAATCTCTGGAAGAGTAGTAGCCACGCTCAAAAGAGTGCGGCCGACAAATTTGGCGCCGTACTTCATCGAGAGGTGCTCGGCGCCGTATGAAAGCAGAAAACTCGCCCCGGTGAGCTCGCCAAGCCAGAGCAGCATCATTAAAAGATTTTCGGCCAAACTGTCGAATTGTCCTCATTTTGCAGCTCAATATAAATTACAATATGGAGGCGCGCATGGGGTCTGGGGAAGAAGACAGGAGTCTGGTTTACGTATCATTCTTACTTCAGATTTTTTCACACCTACTCTAGGAACTAATGTAAACATTGCTTAACTCTTGGTCTGTACAAGTATAATTGATTTGGAAGCAGAAGTCGCCCACATTAGCCTAAATGCACGAGGAGGAGCAGAACGGCTCTCACTATCTGTTATGCAGGCGCTTTCGGCTCTGGGTGCAAAAGTCGTGCTCAAGACATTCGAGAAGCCGGATCCAAAGTTGTTGGAGGAGACATTCGGCGATAACGTAAAGTGCGTGCTTCACAAGGTCGTAACATTAAATCTCTTATCCAGTCTTGTCCACCCGTCTAGAAAGTCCGGGTCTAAAATTCACATAAACACACATGGTGACATGCTCCCGTTTTTCCGAGATGATTTTTCAAAGGAGAATTCCTTCGTTTATTGCCATTATCCCATTGCTGGCTGCCTCATTGACAGCAATAACAAGGACTACAAGGACCTGCTCTACGGAGTGAGCATGTCGCAAATAGCGCCAAGCAAGAGAGACCTCTTTTTTGATATGGCAAGAGAAGCGTACAAGAAGATGATAATCAACTCGACGACGCTGACAAACTCTGAATTTAGCAGAAAAGCCATATTCAAGATGTTTGGAGTCAACTCGACAGTTATCTATCCTCCTGTAAACACTGAACTTTTCAGAAATGCTGCCTTCAGTTCAAAAGCAACGCGGGTCAATGACATTCTTGTGATCTCCAGGTTTCACCGGAGCAAGAAAATAGAGAACGCAGTCCAGCTTGCAAGGTTGCTGCGGCGCCGCGGCATCGGTCGCAGGATGGTTATTGTAGGAAACGTTTCTCCCGACGGGGCGGAGTATTATGACTATCTTCGAAAGTTGACAAAGGATTGTGGCGTTGAGGATTTTGTAAAGTTTGAGCCAAGTGTCAATTTTGATAGGCTGGTTGAGCTGATGAGCACTTCAAAAGTCTACCTGCACCCACTCCCTGGCGAGCCTTTCGGCATTTCGACTGTGGAGTCCATGAGTGCAGGCCTGATCCCTGTTGTTGCAGACATTGGAGGGCACACAGAATTTGTCCCGAGGACCTACCAATTCCACACATTTGGGGAGGGAGCAGACGCAGTAGCAGCTGCGCTTGATGCCTCATCTTCGGAGCACCTTTGGATGAGCCACCGTGCAGAAGCCTTTTCAGTCGCCAATTTCGTTGCCAAATTCAAGAACATAGTCAGCAAGGCAATTCTCCCCGCCGAACAGCAGGCCATTGCACCACAGCCGATGGTGTCGTCGTCGCCATCATCATCCAAGAAGCTGTTGCCAACAGAGTCGATTGCCTAGTGCGATACCGCATAGACATATGCGGTATCGATTGGCTGCTCCGTGGTCCAGTAAGTCGGCAGTGTAACCGTTCCCTTCAGCTCCAGTCCAAATTTGGATATGACCTGTCCCCAGCCCCAAGCTGTATGATCCCTGCTTGCATTTTTCATTACATGGCTGCCCATAAAATTAAAGCCGGATTTGCGCCGGAGCAGAGGGTCTGACAATATTTTTCCAAGAACGCTATTAGCCAGCATCTCCCCCATCTCCGGAAGGCCGGATATGAAAAATA
>DATEIL010000072.1:0-10519 GCA_035279085.1 Nitrososphaera sp. | reverse complement strand
CATCGGCCGAATAGTGTTCAGAGGACCACGTGAATGAAAGAATGCCAAGGCGCAAGAGCTTGGCCATTCCTTGCAAAGGCAGGGCAGTCACAGGGATTGCCAGTGCTAGCACGCCTCCGGGCACAAGGATCCGCCGGCATTCCCCGATAAATTCAGGCAGGGGCCTGAAGTGCTGGGCCGACTCTAGCGCGATAACCTTTTCTGCGCAGCCATCTGGGAAGGGGAGCATTTGCGAGGTGGCGTTGATGCACGAAGGCCGCGCGCCTCCATCGGCCGTGCCGGCGGCAGTAAGGGAGCAAGCCAGCTGCTGGCGGTTAATGTTTATGCAAATTACGTCCAGGGAGCTGAATTTTGACATCCAGTGTTGCGCGGGTGCGCCAAGACCGCTTCCGATGTCGATTATCATCTGTTGTTGCCGGCGTGACTGTCCGAGCAGAGCTGCTTCTCCCACCAGGTCGCAGAGATTCCTCTGAGCCGCCAACGGGTCGCCGGCTCCTCCATTCTGCCAGAATCCAAAGTTGAGCATGTCGCCACCAGTTGCGAGCTGCATCACCGGCGACAGCGTATTGTAGAGGTCAATAACGTCTGTGGGGTTCCGCCTGAACGTCCATAGAAGGAGCTTGAGCGGGTTGACTCGGATCAACGGCGGCAATTGTCTGTGGACTGATGGTAGAGATATAAACCAAAGAATACTCTGCACGCCGGGCGGTCGGTCGGTCAGTCAGCCGGTCTGCATCATCAGCCACTCAGGCCGGATGGCTGAAGGGGGGGGGGTCAGGTTTTGGATCCTTTTTTCCGGAGGCGATGGTGGTGGCGAGCGCCTTCTCCGCCGTTGCGCTCGATTGCCAGCAGGCCCTTCCTCAGGAATGAAATCAAGAGCATGGCATCCTTGGTCGTGGGCTGGCTCCTTGCGACCATCTTTTTGACTGCAGCGTTGAGCAGTGGTTTTTTATGCCTGTCAAAGTTGCCGGCGTCAGCCAGCTTTTCGATGTATTTTAGCAGCAAATCAATATCCTGTCTTGAAGCGAGGTCGACAGGCTTTTTGGGCCGGCCTTTTTTTTCATGTGTGGATGGCAATGTGCCCTGCCTCGATATTTCATACAGCAGGACGGCAAGGGCGTGTGCGACATTCATTGTCCTGTATTTCGTTTTTGTATCCACTATGCAGACAAGGTCGCATTCTGCAAGCTCTTTGTTGTTCATGCCAGAAGCCTCCCGTCCGAGGACGATGCAGAAGCTCTTGCCGCGGCCACGGATGACGATATCTGCGAGTTGTTCTGCGCTGACAGACTCCCTGAGGACATTGAGCCTGCTGGTAGCGCTTATCGCCGTGGTCCCTATGACGTGGTCAAATTTTTTCTTGAGCTCTGCCATTGTCGCCGCCGTCCTGGCACGTGCGAGCACGTCGCTTCCATGCATGGCGTACCGTATGGCCTCCTCTGCGTCAAAGCGCGGTGAAATGAAATACAACTCTTGGGCGCCGAAATTCTTCATGAGCCGGGCTACATGGCCCACGTTGACATGGTATTGGGGCTCGACCATTGCGACGGATACTGAGGAGAGCATGCCTGGAATATGACGCAGGAAAAAATATCATGACAGAGGGTTTTTTATTTTATTGCTGTCCGTAGAACGCGCGGAGGGCCGATATGACGGCGGGCTCGGGCACTCCAAAATAGTTGAACAGCTCCTTGCGCTTCAGCGGGTAGGTCTTGACGCCTGACTTTGCCTGAAGATATGCATCCGAAGTTTCTTCGACGAGCCACCTTGCATTCCTGCTCCATTCACCCAGCAGCTCCTGCGGCCGCTGCTCATTCAGTATGACGACCAGTCGGGCAAACGCAGCCAGGATTGCGACTCGGTATTTTTGGAGTTCCAGTTTTGCAGCATCTGAATCTGGGAGTGACGGCACGAGCGAGCATACGAGGAACTGGTACTCGTCAAGGTTCTTTGCAGCGCTTGCCACCTCAGCTATCTCGGGCAATGATTTTTTTGTGGCCCGGACATCAACTGCCGCCGAGCCGGAGATCCCGGGGACGGAATTGATTCGCAGGTAGGGCGAAGTCACGCCGTCTTCCAAGAGTATCCTCTTGCACGAAGATGACGACAGGCCCCGCGACATTATCGCGCCAAGCAGCGTTGATGAGGGTGTGGGCATAGGAGAGGACATATGTCATTATCATATGCCCGTTGTAAAAATCTACAGCCAACAATAGTAACAATGATGACAGTAATTATATAATATCCCAGAATGCGAGACCTGACTGCTGCTGGAAGAGGGAGAGAAACACATGTATTGTCAACGAAGATGAAAAGGAAGAAGGAAAAGCCCGGAAAAACAAGATGGCAGATGCAGGTCTACTATCTTGACAGCTGCAACTGCGACTGGGGTTGTCCCTGCCAGTTCAATGCCAGGCCTACACACGGCAACTGCGAGGGAATTGGAGGCATCCACATCATAAGCGGCAATTACGGCAAGGTAAAGCTGGACAGGCAGAACATGGCTTTTATCGGCTCTTGGCCCGGCCCGATACATGAGGGCGGAGGCAGAGCATCATTTTACATCGACGAGCGGGCGAGTGACGAGCAGTTTGATGCACTTGCCAAGATAATCACGGGGGAGGCAGGGGGAGGCCCGTTTGAGGTGTATCGGAGCGTAATGGACTCTTTTCAGGAGCCCAGAAGGGCAAAGATCGTCTTTGAGTCAAGAGGCCTCAATAGCAGGATAAAGATAGGTGATCTTGCAGAGTCGTGGCTTGAGCCCATCAGGAACCCGGTGACCGGCAAAGTCCACAGGGCCGTCATAGAGCTGCCTTCTGGTTTTGAGGCAAGCAGGATGGATCAGTCGTCTACCAGGACGGTCGTTTCGGCCGATGGATACCTAGACTTTAGGTACGCCGGAACGTATGGGAGCTTTCAGAAGACAAGGTGGAAGGGACCCTGATTGACGGCACTCGCCAAATGCCGAAACAAAAATAACGTGTCACATTAGAAAAATTACATAGAACATAAGCATTATGCAAACAATATTGATAGCATTTGATGCTTAATAGAGTAAATTCATTAAAGGAAATGTTTTTATGCAAATCATGTTCTAATATGTACGATGAAATCCAGAGCCATGGCTTGACTATGGCGCTTGGTGGGGCAAAACCGCACCTGAATGAAAAAAATACGAGAGACTTTGTCGGCAATGGCTGTAACAGGTCGTAGGTGGGGGATCACCAAGCGCCCAAACACCTCTTCTCTTTTCTCTCGTGCGCTCTCTGTTTCTCTTATACTTCTGATTTTGCTTTTGCCGTCATGGCGCATAATCCATCAGATATTCCGGCTCAAAATCAAAGCTCGTATTGTTCACTCGTGTATACACGCTGACCCAATAACGGAATGACTGAGGGTTTCCAATTAGCGTGCTGTCAAGGCGGAATTCAACCCTGTCTGAAGGCATATCCAGCGTTTTTGCCTGTGGCACAACATAGTCATTGGCAGTCCTGTCAAATACGGCATAGTACCATCCCTGCAGCGAGGTATTACCGCGGATGTCAAAGAAGCCAGGTGGAAAATTGATTAGCATGATGGCATAGTCGCGACCTTCCCCGCCGGCGCCTACAATGTTCCACATGTAGTTCGTTTCGAATTTTTCGTTGCGGTTCGGGTCACCGGCCAGTCTCATTGTTAGGTCAAGTGAGCCGTCCTGCTGCTTTCTGATGCTTGCGCCAACCAAATCATGGTAGGGCTTTGCTTCAGGGATTATCGAGGTATTGGAGCGCTGCAATACCGGCTGTGCATCGCCGGCGGCATCTGAGATCTCGCTGTACTCTCCCGCGTTGTCGAAAAATCCAAAAGCAGATGGATTTGGCAGGCCTATTCCATATAGAGCCATAGCGACCGGCGCAATTGTGGCGGCAGCTACAGCCGCAGCAAAGACAAAGGATGCCCTCATGCCCGGGACGAAACATATGTGTGGTGCCCTATTATTTCCGCATTTGCCCTGCGGATGTGACCCGCATTAGAGTTGCTGTTGTCGTTGTTGTTACTTCTTCTCAGCTGTCTGAGGGCAACAACATATCTATCATCGCCGGTTTTTGCGTGCAAGAGATTTAAGCCATCTATGCCATCCGGAAACATGGTCGTAGTATAGTAGTTGTCGTCGTTAGCTGCCGAGGAGGAGTTCTCTGTATTTGCCGGGCTTTGCGACAAGGTTGCCAGTACTTCGAGCAAGAACTCCAAGGTACAGCTGATGGCATCGTACCTCGGGCAGCTTGACGGAAAGTCGCTGCAGGCGGCTGTCCTGTTTCTCTCCGGCTCGGTCTTTCCAAAGGGCTCAGGCGCTGCGCTTAACACAGGCTTTGGCCTGATAATGCGCTCGCTGGCAGATGTGACCAGGCTAGATCCGGCGGAAATTCAAAAAATCTACATGGAGCACGGTGACCTTGGAGCCCTGGCAGAATATGCCGTCGGGAGAAAAGAGCAAAATCCGCTGATAAAAGAGCAGCTGAAGATATCAGAGCTTCACAGCCAGCTGAAAAAAATGGCAACTGTCTCAGGCCCGGGCGCTGCCGAAACAAAGCGGAGGATCCTAACCGGCCTCCTTATCAGCTGCTCGCCCCTTGAGGCAAAGTACCTCACAAAGATAGCAGGAGGAGAAATGAGGATAGGGGCAGTCGAAGGGCTAGTAGAAGTTGCAATTTCAAAAGCTTTTGGCCGCGAGCTTGGACAGGTGCGCCAGGCGATGCTCTTGCTGGGCGACATATCTGGTGTAGCACTGCTTGCGAAGCAAGGCAGGCTTTCAGATGCTGAAATGCGGCCGCTTATTCCCCTCAGCTTCATGCTAGCCGATGTGATGTTTAGCGCGGAGGAAATAGCAGAATATTACAAAAAACCGCTTGTCTGCGAATCCAAGTACGACGGCATCAGGGCACAGTTGCACAGGGCCGGAAGCCAGGTCAAGCTGTTCTCCAGAAAGCTTGACGACATTACTGCGTCTTTTCCCGAGATAGCCAAAGCGGCTGCGGGACAGTCGATTCAGGCAGAAGTCGTCGGCGGTGACGATGACGACAATGACAACATCATACTTGACGGCGAGCTGATGGCGTATAGGGATGGCAGGCCGCTGCATTTCCAGGAACTGCAAAAGCGGCTGCGGAGAAAAGAAGTGACAGAGCAGGCGATGAGAGAAACTCCGGTCATTTACGTGCCCTATGACATACTTTACCTCGGCAAGTCGTCTGTTATCAGCCTGCCTCTGTCCGAGCGCAAGCGCCTTCTCTCAGGGCTTGCGCTTGAAGAGCCTCTGATGGACTTTGGCTACTCCATGGTCACGACTGCAGGGCAAATAGCAGCCGCGTTTGACGCAAGCAAAAAGGCAGGTCATGAAGGGCTGGTTCTCAAGGATCCAGAATCCATGTATCATCCCGGCAAGAGGGGAAGGTACTGGGCGAAACTAAAGACAGAGCTTGACACAATCGACGCAGTGATAGTGGCTGCAGAATACGGCCATGGCAAGCGCGCCGGTACGCTATCGGATTACACTTTTGCAGTGCGTGATAGCAGCGGCGGCGACGATGATGATGACAAAAGCAACGGTGGTAGTGATAGTGATGATGATGGTGGTGGAAGAGCAGAAGGTAGGGGTTGCGGAGGAGAAAAAAGAGGAAGGGCGGGCAGGCTCTTGACGATAGGCAAGGCTTATTCCGGCCTGACCGACAGAGAGATCGAGGAGATGACCCGCCGGCTTTTGTCCATCGTAACTAGTGACAGGGGATACAGGCTTGAGGTCAGGCCTGAAATTGTCCTGGAGGTGGCTTTTGACAGCATCCAGAAAAGCGAGAGACATGACAGCGGATATGCGCTGCGATTTCCCCGGATAAAATACATCAGGCAGGACAAGACGGCAGGCGACATTGATACAATTGATAAGGTAAGGAGGATATACGAAAACCAGTTCCACGTAAAGGCGGAAGGCTAGCCGGCTACGGTGCCGGTACTGTCAAGGTAGTTGCAGCAGCGTATGCAAAAGTATGCGCCCCTGTACGAATGCATCGAGGGAGCGACGCTTTCCGAGCTGCCACAGCCGCCGCACTTTGGCGCCGTTTTATTTTCACTGTCAACTGCTGCTGTTGTTGTTTGCATGTCTATATGTATCTGAGACCTGCCTGTACGCCAAGGATTAAAAGATCATGGATGTAATGCTACAATACATTTGCTAAGAGCAATTGTTCTTGCCGGCGCCATAGCGGCGGCTCTTGCCGTGTATTTTGTCATGTCGCTTTTTGTCCTGCCGCAATACTACCAGAGCCAGAACAGGCAGGTAATGCCTGAGGCAGTGGTCTCCGGCGTGAGCCTGTCGTCCAGGCAAATAGCTCTCGGGCAGACCCTCTCAATAACCGTGGCTGGGAAAAACGCGGGCGAACCGGCAGACATGCAAATAGTCTCAGTCGGCTTTCCAAACCTTACGGCCAGCAGCGAAATCGACGTGCTCCGGCACGACTTTAGGCAGACGCCGCTGAGAATAGACAGGGGCGATCCGGTAGGCTCCGGGTACGGCGCAACACAGGTGAGTGCCCAGTATCCATCAATCGAGGCGTCCAGCAGACCGTGGGAGAGTGGCGTCACGTATGCAATAGATTTGCAGGTAAAGCCGCAGACAGAGGGCAACTTTGTCATATTCGTAAAGTCAGTCGCATTCCCCCACTCATCTGACAGGGCGCATTACCCCCGCGACGGCCCCGTGGACTACCAGCAGGAATTTGTTGATTCGTACTCTGTCCAGGTGACGACAAAGAGTTAAGTACGGAAAGGACGAGAGGAAATCAAGATGGACTATTTCAGGCAGGGTTCTGCTTCATCCCTGACCTACAAGAGTCACAGATTATTCCTTCCAGGCTCAATCCTCTTGAGCGTCGGCGTCATGCTTGCAGCAGGCGGAGGGAGCTGGGACATTACCAACCACCTTCTCAACAAGCCCGAGACGTTCTTTGCCCCGCCTCATGCAGTCCTCTATTCTGGCGTCGGGACTTCAGTCGCCGGCGCGCTGCTGGTGTTTTTTGCTTCGAGATCTATGACGGGCAGAATAGTCTGGCCTGCCAAGCTGGCGTTGGCGGGGATCGCTCTGCTTGTGTCCGCCGGCCCGGTGGACTTTGCGTGGCATTCAGCATACGGCCTTGACGGACTCTTTAGCCCGCCCCATTTCGTCCTGGTCAGTGGGATGGTGGCAAGCAGCCTCGGGGGCCTTGCCAGCATGGTTTACTACAAGAGCATGTCGCTGAGGACCAGAAGTGGTGGTAGTCGTGTCCTAGAGCGGATCAACATGCACCCTGCCTTGATTGTAATTGGCATCGTGCCCCTCTGGCTTTCGCTGTCCGGAGTGGTAGACATGCTTACGCTTCCCTTTTCCGATACTCCGTTCTTCAAGTTCAACCCTGACCCGGCCTCTGGGGTGGCTATTGCCACGATGGCATTTCCAATTGTAATAGCGTCGTGCCTCTGCGGCGCGTCTGTTCTTTCAGGGAGGCGGTTTGGGGCGATGTCGCTCGCCGGGGCAGCCTTTTTGACGACAAGTGCATTGACATCAATCGTTCCCTCCGAGGCACTGCACCCCACCCTCCTGTTCTATGCACTCTCCATTATCCCGATAGTTGCTGCAGACGCCATAATGTCATACAGGTTCTGGCGTCCCTTTGCAATTCCAGTCTATGCCGCTGGCGCAGTCCTTGGTCTGACTTTTATTGCGCTCTATTACCCGCTTGTCACGCATACCTTCAACGAGGCCATAAATCCCGCCCGGATTGTGTGGCCCAGCGTTACTGCCGAGATTTATTTTGACATGATAACGCCGGCAACATATGCAGTCATGGCAGTTCCCTCGGCTGCTCTAGGTGTAGCCGGCGCCATTGCCGCAAACAGGATTGTTGGCTCAAGGAACATGATTATGTAAGATTCTTGCGGTACATCTCTGCAGACTCTTTTAATAGCGTAATTCCGACGAAAAGGCTGAAATGCCTTCTTCCTTATCATCTCCTTCTTCTGCTACTACCACTGCTTCTTCTCTTCTGGAAGTTTTTGACGTAGAATCTTCTTCTCAAAGCCCGCCGCTGCCCCGCCAGTTCCTTATCTGCGACTATTGCTTCTGGGCTGCCTCTGCCATCGGCAGCCGAAGACGCGAGGTCGTCACATGTCCCAAATGCGAACAGCAGCTCTCCAAAATTCCACTCGGAAACAATGAGCGCTTTACGTTCAGCCGTGAAAAAGAGCGCGGAGTCGAGCTGTCCTTCACTTCAGCTCGCTAGGGTGGCATAACTAGGTATCATCTCTACGACTACAGGAGAGCATACATTGCAATAGCCAAAGTCGAAAGGCAGGCCGCATTTTATCTCCCCGCAGCCGTACACTACCCCACACCGCTTGCACTGGTGCAGGCAATGCTCTTCTTTCAATGCCAGCTTTTCTCCTTTCTTACTCTTAACTGGAATGCGACTTTGTTACAGAATTGGCTCTGGCTGTGGCAGGAATGGAGAAAGAAAGAAAGGGGTGAGGAAGAGAGGGAGGCAGGGATTCACACGCGTGTAGTACGACAGACTACGCCCGGCGTGATGAGGACCCCAAAAAAAGTGGGAATGATCAAAAGTCCTAGATGCCGGACCTTAGACGACGTGCCAATGAACTGATTATCCTTGATGTAAACAGGGTCGTGATGACAACCATCGAAACTACCAGGATAGAAGTGGTTGCCATCATTGCCAGAGTGTGATCGGCTATCACGGACGCAATGACAGCAAGGGCCGTGGCCGCTGCGATCGCAAGCAGAATGCGGAAGTCAAGCCTGCTGTTCCTGATGCACCGGCTGAGCAAATTTTCACCCGCGCCATTTAGCAGATGAAGAAGAAGGAGGATGAGGATTTGGAAAGGATAAATGCCCGTGTTGCGCCCGTCCTGTGGTGGGCTTGATGCAAGACACGCCGTACCGCACAGTAAGGCGGGACGACGGCTGCACCGCGACATTTTATTTGAAGGAATGCGTCGCCGGCATGCGGGAAAACCTTGAAAGCGGCTCCGTCGACGTCACAGTCACATCCCCTCCCTACAACATTGGCGTACGCTACGGCTCGTACAGCGACTCGCTTCCACGCGAAAAATACCTGGAATGGATGGAGCAGGTCGGTATTGAGGTAAAGCGGGCGCTTGCAGACGACGGCTCGTTCTTTCTAAACGTCGGCAACAAGCCCAGGGACCAGTGGATAGCATGGGATGTCGCGTCTGTGCTGCGCAAGCACTTTGTTCTGCAAAACGTGATGCACTGGGTAAAATCAATCGCGATAAGCAAGTCAGACGTTGGAAAAAATAGCCACGGAAACGTCTCCGGCGACATTGCAGTAGGCCACTTCAAGCCGGTAGTCAGCGACAGGTTTCTCAACGACTGCCACGAATACATTTTCCACTTTACAAAAAAGGGCGATGTCCATCTGGACAAGCTGGCGATAGGCATTCCGTACCAGGACAAGACGAACATTGGCAGGTGGAAGTCTGCGGTGTCCGACAGGCGCGACAGGGGCAACACGTGGTTTATACCGTATGAAACCATCCAGAGCAAGAGCGAGCGTCCGCACCCCGCATCGTTTCCCGGTAAGCTTCCGGAGATGTGCATCAGGCTGCACGGCCATGCAAAGCTGGTACTAGACCCGTTTACAGGAATCGGTTCAACTGCGATAGCAGCGCTCCGTCTCGGGAGCTCATTTGTCGGTTTTGAGATAGACAGGGACTACATCGAGTCGGCAATTGGCCGGCTCTAGGGCTTTGTCGCAGAAATTATCATGACGGGATTTCGCGCAAGCATCATGGTGCCCGTTGTGACTTTGCGCGCCTTGGCAATTGTGACCTGTGTCACGTCCACCTCTGCGAGGCCCAGCTCTGCGACGGCTGCAAGCGCGTGATACATGGTTTCTATCAATATTGTATCGATTACGATCCTGCCGCCTTTCTTGAGCCGGCCTGCTGCAAGGCCGATTACCTGCTTTGCATCGCCCCAGGTTCCCCCCACAACGACCGCGTCCACCTCTGGCAGCTGCGGCAAGAGATCCTGGGCCTTGCCAAGCATCACCTGCGCTTTTGCGCCGAATTTTGCAAGATTCCGTTTGGTCAGGTCTACAGCGTTTTGATCAAAATCGATGGCATAGACTTCGGCACGGGTCTGGAGGAATAGCTCTACTGTGATGCTTCCGCTGCCGCAGCCCACGTCTATTGAAGTCTGCCCCTTTTTCAGGCGTAGCTTGCTTAACGCCAAGGCCCTTATGTCCTCCTTTGTTATCGGCACTTCCTCGGTCCTGTCGAAAAGCTCGTCAGGAATTCCCGGGGTGCCATAGTCCCATAGCATATGTTATGTGCGAACCTGCCTGCGTAGCTCCCTAGCAAAAGCCGGCTATTTAATGAGAAGGGACTGGTGGAGCGCGGTGTAGATCAGGATTGTGAATACGAGCAGCAGGAATATGAAGGGGATTATCCCGTCGGTTGCTACCTTTCTGCG
>DATEIL010000071.1:0-7875 GCA_035279085.1 Nitrososphaera sp. | reverse complement strand
TATTCTTTACGAAAGAACACTTTCCGAAGGTCAATGGCAACTCTGGGTGTATGCTGAGGAAATAAGCGCAGATTCTCCAGTCTACCAAGATATTGAACCCTTTGTTGTTCACCCGGTAGCAGACTATTACAATTTTCTGATAGCGTTTGGTGCCCTAATTGGAATTGGTAGCGCTGGCGCTGCGATAATCTCCCTTTTCCTGCAGCGCTCCAATAGCAGGAACACTTTGAAAGAGATGAAACTGCAGCGAGAATCTTCGATCTCCGAATTGAAGGCACAAAACCAGCTTACCGAACAGCAGATTGGACTTCTAAGAGACCAGATGGATAAAACATTGCGACCTTGGATAGGACGTGTGGACTTTATTTTTGAGGGCGTAATATGGGAAGATGGAGCGTTTACATCGCTGGATGATTTCGAGAAGGAAAAACCTGACAAGATTAGAAGTGGAATAGGTACTACCAAGCATCGACACATCTTTTGGATAGAAAATTATGGTCAAGTGCCTGCTACTAATTGTGTATCATCCTATACTGTCTTGACCTTTACGGGAACACCAGACAAGTATGAGTATCCCCAAGCCACTGAGTTAGATAAGCTAAAAGTGTTTAGTCAGCCGATCACTGTGATGCCCAAAGAGAAAGTACCTCTCAGGTTCGATATTCCTACTGCTAATCTAGAAAACCGTGTGGTCATATGCCGAATAAAATATGAATTTCCGACTGGAAAGGGGCTATATGACCTAATGATCAGACACACTGAAAAAGGGTGGAAACCCGTCTACAACAGAGCAGAGTGACCATAAAAGCTTTATATAAAAATAAATAAAGTAAGACGAATGCAAGCTGTAAGTAATGGAATCAAACCAGCTCTTCTAACACGAACTGAAATTGAATGGCTCCTTGGAAAGAAGGAAGTTTCAAAGAACTATGAATATAGGCTCAGAAGCGGGCTTAGGAGTAAACTATCGACATTCATTGAGCTCGAACTCCCATTATTGCAAAAGGCGGGATTTCCACTAAATTCGCCATACCTTACGGCGGACTGTAAGCATCTTACTGCTAATTGTAAGGTAGAAAACAAGATGGCGCGGGGAGTGGGACTTTCGCCTCCGTCTCAAACAGAGAATTCGAACCCACGTGTCCTTTCGGACATGGGATTAGCAATCCCACGCCCTACCAGGCTAGGCGACCCCCGCCCGAACGTCTCATCAATGTTACTAGAATAATATCGTTCTGTTTCTTTCAAGTTATGCAGTCATTTGCCAGCTAGGCCCTTGCTATTGTTGTAGTTACTTACCCTTGCGATCATTTTATGTAGGAAAAAAATTTCTGATGGACCACTATGACATAAAACGGCTGGTTAATCGAATGGGTTTAGGTCCATCTTGCCAAATCTGCCCATCACATTGTCCAGCAAGCCTTCTTCGCCGGTCTTTTCCTGGAGAATCTTTACCCCTTCAGTAGTGACCTGTCTCGCCTTGTTGTCGTCATTTATTCCGGTCTCTCGCTTGATTTGCTGCACAACCTGATCGTTGCTGATATCCTGCTTTTGATTCTTGAACTGCTCTTTCTCGTTGTCTGAGAACATGCTGGTGATACCTGAGGGCAATTTGGATAGGAGGCTTGATGCCTTGTTTCCGTCTGCCTTTTGTAGCAATGTCCTTGAAACTATGGTGATTGCGGTGTTTGCTTGCTCTGGGGTGATTCCTACGCGCTGGGCCAGAGTGCTTGCCAGCTCGTTCATTTGTCCTGACATGAAGCGTTTGGCAGTCTTTGCCTTATATTGGGTGTGAAAGAATTTTTCGATAAACTGGATCATAGCGAGGTTCAATTGGTCACATACGACATCATCCGACCAAGATTTTGAATAACTTCAATCTATTCTATCGACGAATGGTGACTTCTGTGAAGTCCAAAATGGGCAAAATATCTGCTTGCAATTTAAAAAGATTATATAATAAACGCTATGATTCGATACAGTATCTTTGAACCTTAAGGAAGCCAACGAGGTCATGCGCAGGGCAATAATCAAGGCATATTTTGAGCCGGAGCTGCTAAAAATAGAGTACCACAAGTCCAGCACAAAGCATCCTGGCATTGTGGACGACGGCCTGACCATCGAAGACACCCTGCACCTATTTTTTGACATCTCGACAGGAAACGATTATCCCGACGGAGACGAGTGGTTCACTGTGGAATATCTGCTTCCGTACAACGTAAAACTTCCTGACGGGCTCAAGGGACCTGACTATTTTACAACAATTTCTGTCTCTGACGGAAAGCATTTCTGGCGCCACCGCGAGCTAGTGCGGTTCAAGTATGGCAAGTCAAAAAAACTGTCAGAGTCTCTGGTGTTTATCGACAAGAAATACCGTGAGCTGAGCAAGGCAGTCCACGATTCGCCGATCATTGACCAGCTGAAATAGTGTCATCATGATAGTCATGCTGAGACTACTATTATCATCAGCATCACCACGTCCTCTCTCACACGGACACAATAGATGTTCATTATCGAGTTTTCCACTCGCCATTCTTTAGGATATAATTGCGTTCATCCTTTGCCCTTGCGACAGCGGGGTGCCACTTGTAGGTGGCCTCGTCGAAATTGAACAGGACTTCCTCCGTTCCGCCTGGTACCGACTTTATCTGGACTGGCACAACGTCCACAAGGTATTCCATTTTTTCAACTGCCATCTCAAAATGCCTGTCACCCCTGTGAATGAGTTGAAAACTGATCTCCGGCGTACCAGCGAACCTGAGAAGCGTCTTTAGGCCCTTGCCTCCGCGCCTCCGCTTGATGTCTTTTATCACACCCTTTATCTTGAACCAGCTTTCCATCGTAAAAGTCCGAAAGAACTCCTCGTCATATGAAAGGGGAAAGCCGATCTCAATGGCACTTACATATGCGGGGTCGTCGGGCTGCATCTGTTTTTCTTCAACTTCAAACGACCTGCTGAGCGTATCAAAGATGACTTCAATCTCCCACGGCGAGATGCCATAATGGTGGAACGTTGCGACCGACTGCGACACGTGTGCCCTGTATACCGGGGTTGATTTGGAAAATAAACCCTTTCTTTGCTAGAGGATGCCGACGAACTTGAAGAGGTATATGATAGAGATAAACGCAGCCGAGCCGGCCATGTGCCTCCAAGGAATTGCAGGTATCTTGGGTGCGTTCAGCGTGATCTGGTGATTGTCAATGACGCTTGTGATATACTGGCGCATCTTTGCATGCCAGATCTGATATTCAATTTTGTGTTTCTTTAGGATGGACTCTAGTTCGTAAATCACAGGCGACCTGACCGAGCGGATATGCTGTATGTATTTGCGCGATATCTCGACTTCCGCCTGGATTGCTATGAGCCCCTGCTGCATTTCCAAAAGCCTGACGTGCATTTCCCACGGTTTGGCGAGTCTCTTTGCAAAGCCATGACCTATCTGGGTGGGCTTTCTGTTCTCAAGCTTGACCCTCTTGAAACCTTCGGAGACCAGCGCGCTGATAATCTCGTCCTTTTTTGTCTTTACCGTGAGGGAAAGGTGGTCAAGTTCAATCTCTTCCTTGCGTATGAGATCCTGCAGACCCTTGAGAATCTTGACTGTCCTAGGGTAGGTCGTTAGGAATTCGGACATCTGATGTGTAGCATGACTCTATTTGCGGCATATTAAAACTATGTGTAGTAGCGATAAGAACGACAATTAGCGGTCAGATTCGATGCCCCTAAAGTAAATGTCCTCACGCGCTGAAACGGCCATGTCTTTCCATGAGAATTTTCTCTCGGACCATTTGACCCGAGCACCTCTCACTACGGCCGCTGGCGTTGACTCGCTGCTCTCGCCCATCACTGCTACGCCCATGGTGGCGATCGAGTCGGCCACCGCCCTCATTGTTACTCTCAACACGTGCCCGAACAGGTCCTTCTTGCCCCGGAGGTCTTCAACAGGTTCAAATCCAGAACAGGCGATGGCTACGCCAGTAGCGCCCTTGCGGGTAGGCATCAGCCGGCTGTCTGCCACCACTATCCCCACCCGCATATCAAGTTCCCGCCTGAATTTCTTTCTCAGCTCATCCGCACTTGAAAATGCGTCACGCGGATACAGGATTACGTGTCCTTTGGGCGCATTTGACTTGTCGATGCCTGCATTTGGCGCAATCATGCCGTCACGAATGGCAAGCAAGAAACCGGCCACGCCCTTTACGACATAATCTGATTCCTGAATGACGAGTTCGGCCATCTTTGCATCCATCTCCCACTTTGCAGCAAGCGCTCTTGCCTCCGCGCTCGGCCTGACACCTGCAAGTCTGACAACTGCGCCTTCGCTCATTGACATGAACTTGCTTGACACGACAATGATATCGCCTTCTAGATATTGAAATCTCGTTAGGGCTTTGAAAAGGTCGAACCTGCGGCTCTTTTTGCCAATCCTTATCGGCAATATTTCAAGGCCCAAGCACCATAGTGTCCTGCGCTCCAGTTTTTGTGCTTTCTGTTTATTGCAGGGTTTCAGTTTATCTATCTCTGCACACATTCCATTGCTGGTACATCTCGCCCCCACTCAAGCGCTCCAAAGGTTTTAATCCGTCATGGGTGCAATTTCTTCCAAAACGTGAAACTGTTTTGACATCTGGTGGAATGACTATTACCGAAAAGATACTTGCGAAAGGTTCTGGAAAACAAAAGCTTTCTCCCGCCGACGTAGTATTTGCCAAGGTTGACAAGGTCATGATGCATGACGTGTCGGGTCCGGGAGTCATCAAGGTATTCAGCGAATGGGAGAAGAAGGGCCGCAAACTCGACAGAATATGGAACGCCGACAAGGTATGGGTGACTGAAGACCACTTTGTGCCAGCGTCAGACCGCGTCTCTGCGGACAACATTATCACCCTTTCTAATTTTACAAAGACGTACGGGATAAAGAAGCACTTCAAGTACGGGCTCGGACAGTATGGCATATGCCACACGCTTTCACATGAAGAGGCCATGGTCCTCCCAGGCGAAGTCTATGTCGGCGGGGATTCACATACAAATACTACGGGTGCGATGGGCGCCTTTGCAGCAGGGCTGGGGCATACGGACATTGCCTATGTTCTATTGAATGGCCAGATATGGTTCAAAGTACCGGAGACGATGCTCTTCAAAGTGGAGGGCAAAAAGCCGGATCATGTTATGGCAAAGGACATTATACTCCAGATAATCGGCGACATTGGGACAGACGGCGCCAACTACAAGGCGATGCAGTTCTCTGGAAGCGTCGTCAAAGACCTGGCCATGGAGGAGAGGCTGACGCTTACAAACATGACTACGGAAGCGGGGGCCAAGAACGGCATAATCGAACCGGACGAAACTACCTATGCGTACCTCCGCGAACGGACCAACGCGACATACTCTCCGGTGACAGGCGACTCTGACGCGCATTACTCTGAAGTGTTTACCTATGAAATCGAGAAAATCGAGCCAACTGTGGCCAAGCCGTTTTCGCCGGGCAACATTGTCGCGGCACGTGAACTGCAGGGCACAGAGATTGACAAGGCGTACATTGGCTCATGCACCGGCGCAAAGCTCGAAGACCTGAGGGAAGCGGCGAAGATCCTCAAAGGCAGGCGCGTAAAGATCAGGACCGAAGTGCTCCCCGCGGCGCAGTCGATATACATGAAGGCCATGAAGGAAGGCCTGATTAACATCTTTATGGAAGCCGGCGCCCTAGTCGGACCGCCGACCTGCGGCGCCTGCTGCGGCGCCCATATGGGTGTCCTTGGCAAGGGTGAGATCTGCGTCAGCACCACCAACAGGAATTTTCCCGGCAGGATGGGTCACGTCGAATCGCAGACCTACCTTGCTTCACCCATCGTAGTCGCGGCGTCCGCACTCACCGGCAAGATTACGGATCCGAGGGATGTGAGAAATAATTAGTTGAGCGACACGAAAATATTTCGGGGAAAGGCCCACAAGTACGACAGGGACAACATCGATACCGACGTGATAATTCCGGGGCCTTACCTAAAGATCCATGACCACAAGGAGCTTGCCAAGCACGCAATGGAAGGGATTGATCCAAAATTTCCAGAGAAGGTTTCACAGGGCGACTTTATGGTGACCGGCAGCAATTTTGGATGCGGCTCCAGCCGGGAACATGCACCAATAGCACTCTCGCAGACGGGGATAAAGGCCATCCTGGCGCCATCATTTGCAAGGATATTCTACAGAAACGCCGTAGACGGGGGATACCTGCTTCCAATAGAGGTAGACGATGCCACATTCAAGAAAATCTCTGACACGGATGAACTTGAAATTAACTTGGGCAAGAACAGAATCTCCAATATCACCAAAAACGAAGAGTACCCAATGAAGCCATTTCCCGAGCTGATTGCAAAAATAGTAGCGGCAGGCGGACTAGTGAATTTCAAGCCCGACTCTGCCTAGTCTTTTGGAACCCAGCTATCTCCTTCTTTTTCGTATTTCTTCTTGACTGCAGACCAGGCTACTTTGTGCGCGACCTGCTCTTTGCTTTGGCGCTTGCCTCCGCGGCGCTTTGCAGGGCTCTTGTACTGCTTTAACGCATTCTTGTGAGCCATTTTGTAGATGTGTTTTGCATGTGTGGGCAGCGCATCAATCTGCTTCTTTGTCCTTGGAGACAGCTTGCTACTTCCACTGCTTCTGCTGCTACGATTGCTGCCGCGACTGTTCCTTGAACTGGCGCGCCCGGTCCGCTTCCGTCTTGAAGAAGATGAAGATGATGACGACTTCTTCCTTGAAGACGCTTTCGGCATGGTGCAAATGAATCAACATGATATTTAACAACTAGTCGCCGCTACTATCCCATACCATGGCGCGAAAGGGAAGACTCGAAGAAATTTTTAGCAGGGCACTTCATTCAGACGATGACCCTGAGTTGTATGCCGTCAGCTACCGGGACTTTGACACTATCGTTGAAGTGCCACTTGCAGAATTTGTAAAACTGTCTGAAAATTTTTCAGTCATACCGCCAAACAGGATAATGCTGGTGACGCGCCGCGGCGAGGTGCTATACCGAAAACATGTTCCTATTAGCAATCAATGACCCAGCCCCGCGGCAGCATCCTGTCCTTCAGCGATTTGTCGCCGGTGGCTGTAGCATAGCGCCATACCCTGTAGGTCTCATCCGGCGCCCTCACTTGCCCACTTATTTTTTCAAGTGCCTCTGATTCTGCCTTCAGCGTTTTTTCATTTGCGGTGGATGTGCCGTGCTCCCTGCAGAACCGGCAGTGCTCGTCCAGCCTTGCGCCCTCTGAATCTATGAGAGGGTATGCCCTGCACGCATTGGGCCTGTCCTGATATATCTTGCAGGCAAAGCCTCCATGCGGGGATCGCTTGCCCGACTCGGTATCGAGGAATGGGCACAGGTCCCCGTCGTCGTTCTTGCCCATCAACTGGTATGCAATTATTCTCCTTTCCGGCGAACTATCACTGCCGACTGCAATTCGCGGAAGAATCGTGACCGGCACTCCGAGCTTTTGCGCCTGCGCCTCGATCTCCTCGACTTCTTGAGGAAGCAGCAGTACACCTATCTTGCCAAATTGCTCTGACGGATAGTACTCTCGGTTGATGCAGCAGTCCGAGCAGTCAGGTATGCATGAAAATTTCCTCTTCACTATGGTATCTTCTTCCCGCTGTTATCCATCGCCGTTTTCCCTGATGCATGTTGCTTCGATACTATGCTGCTGCGGCTGCAGATCCGAGTATGCAAGAAATGCGATGTCATAAACTGATTTTGACTTTTTCAGAATTTCCAGATCGTATCCGCTGCCGTCCTTTTTCTTGGGATTGTCCTTGTATACGCCAAAGCGCAGTAATGCCTTCTTTTCGTATCCTGCCTTGAACCTCTCATAGTTTTCAGA
>DATEIL010000070.1:0-8957 GCA_035279085.1 Nitrososphaera sp. | reverse complement strand
CATTCCCCTTTTTAACGCGGATTCAATCGTTGAAATTGCGTTGGCAGAGACACTTTTCTCGGTAAGAACGCGTTTTAGTTCCTGTATATTGGGGATATCATTGATGTTAGGTCTCATTTGGAACGGGTATGTAACCACTCGCAGAAGTATAAAAGATTGTCTGATTTTGCACATATTCTGGGCAAAGCTGATTCTCCTCCCATAGATAGGCAATCGTCGGCAGGGACTTGATTTTTCATAAAAACATCCTGATGACAGAAAAAAATTCTTCTGCAGACATGGAATTCCCAAGAGCCAACAACTGAAACAGGAGAAAAAAATAAACCACAGCGCATGGCGGAACGTCCATTCAGTAACTGCATCGGCAAGCAAGTATCAATGCTCCAAATGAGTCCCTGCCACCACGACCGTCCTTTCTATGGCTCGCCGAATTCCGCATACTCTTCTTTCTGACAAAATTCTTGGAGCGGGTTATCCTGTACCTGCTGTATGACATCGCCGGCGTTTACAACCCGTGAATAAAGGGGCGGCAAATTATCGAGCATCTGCTTCAATTCCCTCCTACTCTGGCGTGGCAGTACATACTGCACGGTCGGACCAGTCTTCGTCCGTGGCAATTCTCCCTGGATGGAAGCTCCAAAACATCCGACATCCATCATGCTGCCCGGATCTTCTCCCGGTCCCATCAGCAGGATTATGGAGCAGTATTTGGGATGTGCAAAATAGTTCTCGCCACCGGGCCCTGCCTCAAACAACATACTGTGGTATTTCCGCATTAGCTGCACAAATGGCGTGCTCGTGACAGAAGAACTGCCCTGCCTGCAAGACTCTGCAAGAAGCACGTTTCCAAAAGGATCTATCAGACATGCCGAGTCGAATACGCCAGAATCCATCCATGATTTCTTGGCGCTTTTGACTAGGATATCTCCAAGATTCCTGCTGTCCGAACCTCTCAGACTCGTATGGTATTCCGCTGAGAATGCCGACGGGTTGTACTTTTTCAGAATGTCATAGATTCGGGGATCTCCTGACTTGGCGTCCGCAAGCATCCGTGGATCTGTCATTTCATCAAGTGGCTTTGCATGATGGGTGTTGAAAATTTCTTTTGCAGTTTTCAGGCTGGAACCAAAGGCATCAGCCGATCTTTGGTCAAGATTGTCGTTTATCTCTTTTCCAGAAAACATGGAGTCATTCGGGCCATTGAAACCTCGCTTTCCGGTGATTCCAAATGCAGAAAACTTTGATTTCAGCAGAGGACGCAGGTTCTCAGGCATTGTAGAAAAGTCGCCCTGTCCTCTGCAGCTCACTCCTGCCTCATCGTCCTGCGATATGTGGATGGCGTTGAACCCTCCCAAAAGAATTGCACCGCTGCACATGACGCATGGGTCAAGAGATGTAATTATGGTCATTTTGTCCGGTGGCGCCAGCTGCTTTGCCCTCCTGTTTGAATAGTACCAGTCCACAAGCTGGCATTCAACGTGTGCCGTGGGATCAAAAACGGAATTCTCCCGTATCACGCCGTTGCCTGCAACTTTGACTATGGAACCATTGTCATCTATCAGGAGCCCTCCTACTCCAAATGTCCCATTCTCTCTTGATTTTTCGGCCTTTACTACCGCAATTTCTGCAAAGCTGGATGCATTTAGCACACTGCCACTGTCCGACATGTGTATGTCTCTCTCCCTCTCCCTCTCTTTCCTTGCTATCATGTACTGACAAAATTGGGCATTAAGGATTTGCACAAGGCGACAGATGCAGAAATGGGCAGAGTTCCAATAGCAGTATTATGTTGAGATTCTAGCAATGTATATGGCGCTGGCAGGGCCCGCAAGGCATTATCACGATGGATAGTGTCTGCAAACGAAAATCTCAGAGCCGGCTAAGGGTCTCTCCTACGATTAAATCATCGACCCGGATGGTCTGCATGCAAAAACATGTTATTCATGATGAATCGCACTGGTTTCTGTCGTCCGGATCTCACTGCCATGCAGTGCATACATCCGGCTTTTATGCTCAATGTGAAAAGTTTGAGTACAATCATGTCAGACAAGAGGTTTTTCACAGTGGCAACTTCTGCTCTCCTGCTGGCGGGCATCGTCAGCGTGCTTGTTCCCTCAATGCTAAAGGATTCTACAGAAGAATTAAACGCTGAAGGAGCAGTAGTGGCTGGCGGCGGGCCAGCCCCTACAGGCGTCAGCCGTGAGTTAACTTTGATAGCAGAGGACGCCGAGCTTGAAATATCCCCCGGGGAAAGGGTGACGACTTGGACGTTCAACGGCACAGTCCCCGGACCCACCCTGAGGTTTACCGAAGGAGACAACGTGACTATCCACTTTATCAACAAGTCCCCACTTGCCCATACGCTGCACTTACACGGCAACCATGACGACAAAAGTGACGGGGTAATCCCGCAGGTGTTGCCTAACCAGAACTACACCTACAACTTTATTGCCGACCCTGCAGGCGCATTCATGTATCACTGTCACGCATACCCAACATCGCTCCACATCCGGATGGGGATGTACGGGTCGCTGATAGTTGACCCGCAAGATTCAGAAAAGCTGGAGCCGGCCAGGGAGTTCTCTGTTGTCATGAGCGAATTTGACCCCGACAACCAGGACAACTTTATCGCCAAGTACTATCCTGTCAACGGCTACACCGATCAGTACATGGGAGATGATAATTCCCTGAAGGTGAAACAGAACGAGCTGGTGAGATTCTATGTCGTCAACATCGGCACAACCATCCCATACTCATTCCACCTCCACAGCACGATTTTCAAGGTGTACCAGTCAGGGCTTGTTTCAAATACGCCTATTGATGCGCAGACAATTGAAATCGGACCCGGAAACACCGCGATAGTTGAAGCAAGGTGGAAGTGGCCTGGCAGCTACATGTTCCATACTCACGGACTGCAGGAAGAGAAGGGGAACATGGGCCAGATACAGGTGCTTTCCGAAGAAGAAGATGATGATGACGGCACACTTCAGGGGCTGAATGGAAAAAGCCTGTCAATGATAGACTGGCAGTATGATTTGCAGAAAGAGCTGCAAAAACCAGAGCTTGTTGCGTACGAAGGAGGTCAGGGTTCATCAGCTGTTATTCCTGCAGGACACGGAGGAGATCATGGACAACATCAGATTGTTGAAAGCGGAACAGTCGTCAAAATACCACAAGGTGCATGGGACAAAAACCAGAACAAATACTACGAGCCGGCGACAATTACAGTGGAAAAAGGCGCGTCTGCAACGTGGGTTAACGAGGATGCCGTGATGCACACTGTTACGAGTGTTGACGGATCGTTTGACTCTTCCCTCATCGGGTCGGGTATGCAGTGGCAGAACACGTTCTCCACCAGCGGCGTCTTTGACTACTACTGCACTCTCCACCCGTGGATGAAAGGAAGCCTGGAGGTCAAATAAACAAAAAAAGTAAGATATGACCTCGGCAATCCCTTTTTACTTTCTTTTTCTCTTTTCCTGTGTGTGCTGTCAGTGCGCGTGCGGAGGCGGCGCACTGCCCTTTGACAATGCTTCGTTGAATGTCCCAGCAGCTTTCTCATGGTATTCCAGGCTTGCCTGGTCGACCTTGACTGCCTGTGGCGGGCATACAGACACACATGCCATGCACCAAATGCAATCGTGCTCCCTGATGGGATCTGATTTGTCGGTATAGTCTTTTCTTCCGTCTCTGAGGCTGTTCTCGCCCGTTCCCTCGCTGGTCGCGTTCTGCATTTCGATTCCGGGTACATCCTGCTCTGTCCTGTACCACTGGTAAACCTGCACCGGGCAGGCTTCAATACATGCGCCGTCGGCATAACACGAATCCCAGTCAATGGCTACCATTGTGCCGTGGACTCCAAGCGGGACAATCTGTTCGCTACGCGCCTCGTATGACTTCTTGACCTCTTCGTTTTCTGCTGCTTCGGCTGTCTTGCCCGGGCCCCATACAAAATGAAAATGCTCGCCGTCTGAGTGGCTGTGCTTGCCTATTACCTGGTGATTCTTGGGAAATTCTGGATCTATTGGCATATATGCACTTTCAGAGCGTGAAAAGATAATAAGACTTTGCAATCTTGCCGTCTGGCAAAGTGTGATCAGCAATGGCTCCTTGTTTGAGAATCACTGATACCGGTATTCTTACAGGAGCTGCCTTACCCTGTCGCAAATTGAATCCAGCACGGTTGGCGATGCGTTACCCAGTACTCTGCGCAGCTTTTCTTCAAACACGCCGGGGTTGGATAGTATTGCGTTTTCATCGAGTCCATATATCATTTTCATTGTCTGGAGAATGAGTCTGGCGCTGTCAGCGCCAAGAATCCCTTCGACCCCCTCACTTATGGCCTCAAGAAGCGAGTAGTAGGTAATTTCCCTATAGTTCGCCCGTGCATCCATGACGCACTGGTGGGCAGATGCTACGGACATCAAATTGCTGAATTCTAGATTTCTCAGAGAGTCCCGCGGATAGCAACAAATCACTTGGATGGATCCGATTGAAGTCAAAGCCTGTAGTATGCTCTGTTCGTATGCGACCAGCGTGTCTTGTCTCCCCGTGTCCGTAAACACCATGACGCCGCCTGCGATTACCAGTATTCCCTTGAATTCGCCGCCTCTCATAGAATCATTCACTATTGACGTCCACTTTTTCAAGAGCTCGCCTGCTACCATGTCGCGGTTTTCTGAATAGATTTCCTTGACGTCCATTATGCGAAGTGCGCCAGTATCGATGCGGTGTTCCAGGTCGGAAATGATGCCAGATTCGCTCAATTTAGAGTAGACATAGTTCACAAAATCGTCCTTTGGCATGTGTGATGTGCCGTGAGAACCAATGCCATATACCACTGCAAAGCCGTCATCCAGAAATCTGGCCATCAGTCGGTAAATGTCGTGGAAGTCGCTGTTTGTTTCTAGCACCAGAATCGAATGGAGGCACTGCAACAGGATATTGTTGGGGGTAGTCACTATTTATGGGTTCATCATAATTTAGGCAAATTAAGATGAAATGGCCTCTTCCTAACATAATATGCGAACGCTTATGTTCATATTGCTATAAAGCGAATCTGCAGATGCCTTGAATTACGCAGAAATTTGTCATGATATCATTGAGCTGGACCGGTCAATTCGCTTTACGGCGATCGCAAGTACCGAAGGAAAGATTGTAGCTGCAGTCTACAGGGAGGGCACGCAACCGCTTCTGACAAGGGAGGAGTCGGAGCTTTCTATCATGCAATCAATCATCAGGATGAGCATCCGAAAAACCCTTGAGAGCAAGCTTGGCAAGGCCCTCTATGCTGTGGCCGTTTATGAAAGAGTAACTCGGGCGACAGTTTCGCTGTATAATGATGGGAGCAAGCTCGACGCATATCTGATGGTGTCATTTGATTCCAGTATAGATCATCATCAGGTCATGACTTCAAAATTGTTCCCTTATCTGCGCAGAATAGACAAGTCTACAGCCAAGTAGGCCAGTCGCCGACAGCTGCCGCACAGGGTGTAGCCTCAGTCATTGTTATTACCAATACAATTACTACTATTACTATTACTATTATTATTCCTGCTCGTAATACCACAAGTTCTCAAAATTGAATTGCTTCTTTTCTGCATGTAACATATATGCGCATATATGTCATCTAGCTACATACGCATGGTGCTGGCAGCCACAGCAGTCGGTTGCAACAACGCGCGCACACACGCACGTACACCCGTGGCCCGTGTAATTTGAAAAAAGCGGTTTACGCCGCACCAGAAGAGCAGCAGCCACATCTTCCTGCCACTCAGAGCTTGAGCTTTTCGCACTTGTGCAAGAACTCTTTGCCCGTCGCAGTCAGCTTGTAGGTTTTTCTTGATGGGATGTATTCTACGAGTTTTCTTGATGTCACCAGCGCAAGGTATTCCTTGAACTGTTCATAGGACATGTATGCCCTGTACATTATTTCCGTAGGCTTTGATTCTTCTGCTGCAGCTTCTAGCATAGCAGCGATCATTTCCAGCCTTGACCGATGCCTAGCCAATCCAAATTATGGAGTCTTGTAACTATATTAGAAACTTTCTGTATTCTTCCCTCATTATTCCTGCATGGTGTGTGTATGCATGTCTCTGTCTGCCTCTCCTTCTCCCCCCCCAATTCGCACAAGATGGTCAAACAGAAAGAAGAGGAGGAGGACAACGATGTTGTCCTGTCGCTGTTGTTATTGTTACTCTTGCTGCACACATGCAAAAAACTTACATGCACACACTTTTCACTGCATGCTAGAGCCGGATCTTTTCATACATGCCAAGGAACTGCCGTCCCTTTTGTGTTGTCGAATATCTCCTGGATCCTTTGTCAAAGTCCAGCAGTTCACGTTTTCTTACAAGGTCGATGTATTCCGTGCATTGCTGATACGACATATAGGCGGTGAACATAATTTTCGTGAAATTAGAACCTCCCTTTGCGGCTTCAAGTACCGCAGCAATCATGTCTGTACGTGACCGATGCTTCTTTGCCAATCCGAAAACCTGCAATGTTCAGGCCATTATAATTCTTTCAAACGAGGCCGACGGGGTATAATTCATCTGCATTCATTCATGCTTGCATGCATGTGAATGCATGTGCGTGTACAAGTGTGCGATGGTATCATATCCTGTCATATCATAAGCCTCTTGCCTTCAATTCATGTCGCAGCTGCTTTCTGACTTCCTCAACTGAACTGTTGAAGGCCTTGAGGTATGCATCCTTTAGCTCCGGCTTTGAGACTACAAGGCTCAGCGCTATCTCTCCTGCAGCCGAGACCAGGCTGACGATCGCCACCTCAGCACCGACCTGCTTGGATTCCAGGAGATTGTGGATACTATTGACTGTATCCGCGACCCTGCCTGCCTCACCATGCAAATCAATATTCATATCCATATGTATGCACACCTCCTGTTGAGATTGACTGCATAATATGCCTTTTAGCAGCGCGCTTTAACTAACTTTATTGACCCTCAAAAAGTAATTCCGAAATTAGCGGCCACGAGATCGTGCAGGAGTACCTTGCGCTTGCAGTCTTTGCCGGCATGTATGCCCTCATAATAGGAAGAAGGCGCTTTGGGATCCCGATATGGACTACCATGCTCGCTGGAGCCGGTGCCATGGTCGTATTTCAGGTCATAAGCGTTGAATCAGCATTTCGCGCAATCAACCTTGATGTGATTGCGTTTCTATTTGGTATGTTCAGCATCGTCTCAGCTCTGGATAAGGCTGGCGTGCTGCGCCACATTGCCCTCAAGATGCTCTCTGTCGCCGGTACTCCGTCGAAGCTCTTGATGGTCTTTGTAGTAGGCATGGGGATAATGGCAGCCTTTCTTGTCAACGATACCGTGGCACTGCTTGGGGTGCCGCTCGTAACTTATGTTGCAGCCCGGAGCGGGATTCGCCCTGCCGTCCTTTTGCTTGCCCTCGCCTTTGGGATCACAGTCGGAAGCGTCATGACTCCCATTGGCAATCCGCAGAACCTGCTCATAGCTATTCAGAGCGGTATCTCGGTTCCCTTCATTACCTTTCTTGCCCGCTTAGCCATTCCAACCATTATCATCCTCTTTGTGACATTTCTCATTCTAAAGCTGGTCTACAGGCGGGACCTTGCAGGCGCGCTGGCCGTCCAAAGCGTTTCGGCGACGGTTGCGGAGGTTGTAGATGGAAAATACTCCGACCCAAGGCTTGCCCGCATTTCCGTGGCGATCCTTCTTGCAACCCTTGGCGGATTCATCGTGTCCGAACTACTGCTGTTTCGCGGAATAGCACAATTCAGTCTCAGCGCAGTTGCAATGATTGGAGCGGCCGTCCTCTACGCCCTATCTGGCCGCAGAGTAGAGATCCTTAGGGGCGTAAATTACTCTGTTCTTGTCTTTTTTATCGCAATGTTTGTAGTCATGTCTGCCATGTGGTCATCCGGGGCCATTTCCCTCATATTTGAAAACCTGATACCAAACCCCGACCCCGAAAACCCGATGCAAAGTGCCGCAGTCATATCAGCCGCAAGCCTCAGCATCAGCCAGATCCTGAGTAACGTGCCCTTTGTCACGCTTTACAACTTTGTGATGGCAGATAACGGGTTTACAGGGGCACATGTGGAGCAATGGATGATGCTGGCCGCCGCAAGCACTATTGCAGGAAACCTGACAATTCTCGGTGCGGCAAGCAACATCATCGTGATGGAGGAGGCAGAATCAAGGAGGGTTGCAGGGTTTACCTACTTTGAATTCTTTAAAGTGGGTAGCTTGGTGACTGGTGCCAACTTGGCAGTGTATTACGTGTTCATTGTACTTTTGTGACCAGAGAGGCAGCCTCTTGCATATATGCATAAATGCATTCTAGATCGGAAAAAGTGCAACAAAAAAAACATACCCACATGCGCAAGACTTGCGGCATTATGTCAGGGCACTAGTAGCACTGATAGAGCTTTTGCCTGTAGCTTTTTTTCAGCAGTGCCCGACCTCCTCCCGACGACTTTATCATCCCTCTTTTCTCCTTCTCCGTGTCGTCATTTAGTACTACCACTGCTATTCCCTTTGCCGCCATGAGTCATCATATGTCGGTGCAGCAGAGAAAAAATGAAATTAGCGTACCCGCGCTCTCGACTTTGCCTTCGGAGATCATTTGCCGCACCTCCTCCTTTGTAAATGTCACAACGTCAATGTCTTCGCCCCCATCATGCCTGGTATTGCCCGCTGCCGCAAGTCCCGAAGCCATGAAAACGTGCACGTTCTGATTTGACCTGCTGACCGAGGGGTGGTAGCGGTAAATGTGATTCATGCTGCTGGCCCTGTACCCTGTCTCTTCTTCAAGTTCCCTTCTCGCAGTCTCTGCCGGGTCTTCTCCGCCTTCAACGTGCCCTGCTGGAAACTCTAGCAGAACTTTATCCAGCGGATACCGGTACTGCCTTATCATCAACAGGTTGCCGTCAGGCAGGACTGGGACCACAATGACTACGTCAG
>DATEIL010000069.1:0-15258 GCA_035279085.1 Nitrososphaera sp. | reverse complement strand
CACGAATCAAAGTCAAATCAGCCAGCGTCAGCAAGAAAAAGGTAGCAAGGAAAGCAAAAAAGAAGAGTAAATCAAGAAGGCGCTGATCAGGCAACGTTGATGTCATAGGTATAGACATAACTTCCCTTGTCAAACCAGGATGCCTGGGCCCTTAGTTGATACTCTCCGTGGTCTAAGTTGACGAAAAACTCGTTGTTTACGTCATACGATTTGCGGAGGATCAAAATGCGCCCGTCATCTACGTCTTCTGCTATTATTCTGAGGCTCTCTGGTGGCCTGTTATTCGGTGGCTCGAACCTGATGTGGTCACTGCTATGTAGAGTTATTGCCTGGTTAAGGTCTGGATTGTATCTCGCGACAGGTACGCTCGAGTCCTCCTGCCCCTTGAGGAGGATTAGCATAAGATCGGGCCGGTCCGACGACGAAGACGAGGCCGTTGTGGTGGCGTTAAGCTGCTCCCCTCCCTGCTTGCCAAAGCTTGCCTGCGACATGAAGAGTACCATCACTCCAACTATAGCTCCTACTGCAACCCCCGCGGCTACAATGTAGCCCTTTTTGTCCACATCAGTTCACGGTTCAAAAGTTATTTAAGAAGTGTATGAATGCGCTCTATAAGAAACTCCCATGGCAAAAGCGAATCTCAGGCTGGTGCATGCCCATTCAGCGGAGAGGCTCATGCTTTCAGGCTTGCGCCTTTTATTTCACTGAGGAAACCCAGAAAGCTTATCTGATGTTCCTTTTGGCATTTCGCGCACACGAGGATGGCCTGCTGTGAGTTATTTCCGCCAACCACCCTGTCAATATATTCTATGGTCTTGCCGCATGAGCACTGGAACTTCCTAGGGGCCAAACGATTTGGAATAGTTGATCTCCATATATTATATCTTTAGAGATGCAATAAATCTGGAGGCAGGTGAAAGGCCCAAATCCTGCTCAAGCTGACCTGCGCCATGAAATTTCCGAAAGCGCAAAGCGCGCTCTTTCTCTACATCCTGCCTTCCATGCGCTTGTCATATGCTTCTATGATTTTTTGGAGCGCAGAGGCTTCTTCCTTTACCGCAGCCATGAACTCGTCAGTGAACCCGTACTCACTGATCGCCTTTAGAATTTCTTCAAAGTTCTGGTTGTGCAGTCTCTCCATTTCAGTTACGTTTTGCATGAGCGGCTTCTCAATCGCAGACCTGACGAGGACCTGCTGGATAAGTAGCCTGCCGTAGCGACTTGCAGCAAAGAAACGCCTGAACACATTCATCCTCTCCTGGGCACCCATCGCTATGAGCTCTTTTAGTGGAGGAAGCTGAAATGACGAAGGCATATGGAATCTATCTGACTTGAATCAGGATATGAACATGACGCCGGCAGGCTCAGCAATCCTTTTCTGCCGAAAAGACCTTTCGCGGGTCGCGGTAGCCGCGCTCCTGCGCATAGACCCATTGCTTGCCGCAGACCACGCAGATAATGGTCTTCATCTCCTGTAGGAGCTCAAGCTCATAGTGGCTGCACCTTATCTGGTATTGGCGCTTATGGGCTTCCATTTCTCTCAGCGTCTCAATGTGTCTGACAGGGTTTTCGGCCAACGTCCCACACCACTCCTGCCCGAGCCAATATAATCCAACGTTACATGCGTGGATTGGGACGTCATCCTCCTCCCCCTCCGCCGCGAAGAGAGCCCTCAGGCATTCGTCCAATAATGTCAATACTGTTATTATTATCATCACAATTATCATGATTCCACGAACTGGATTTTTTTTCCAATTTACCCAAAGAACAAATAGCCGACACGTCCGAGTAAAATGCTGGCGATGCAGCAAGGCGAGATAATCTATCTAAAATACCAAAATCTGGAAGACATGCTCAAAGTAATAATCTACTCAGCACAGTCCATGCTCGGGGTGGTCCCGATGCTTTATTACATCAATTATAACGGCAAACATGTGCTCTTTATCCAGACTGGGGCCGTTGGCGGTGCGACAGTACATTATGTATTACAGAATGAAAAGCCTGCAAAAAAATTCATCCAGCTAAAGAGGTTATCGGGCGAGTTTACATATCTGGATACGATAGGGTCTGATGCGCAGTCGCTTTATGTCCCAGTACTTAACCTGGAAAAGTCTACCCTGGCCTTCCCACTGCAATAAAGCATCGCGGGCCTTTCTGGCCTGACTGGGCCTTTTTTACCTGGCTACTTTTTTTATTATTTTTAGATCTCTGGAGCTGCCGTATCTGCCGAAAGGGTTTTTTGGCCTGACCCTTTCCAGAGATGACATCAGGCAGAAAAAAAAATCAAATCGATGGAAGGAGCGCCCTGCAAACGAGATTTCACAGGATGAGGTCGAGATGGTCCTCCAGGCGATTCGGAATTTCGATGGCTACCCAAAACTGCGCGAGCTTGGAGGACTCGTGCCTTCGCTAAAGCCATTCAAGCTCAACCTTGCAGTCCGGTTCTTGGAAAGGGCTGGAACCATATTGATAGATGGTGACGGCTATATTGTCTGGGCCCGCGGTGAAAATAACAATCCGGAAATGGCCAGCCTCTCTGATGTAGCCGAGCTCAGCGATGAGTTCAGAGAATTCCTTGGCAAGAAAGGCCAGTGATGCTACTACTACTATTATTATTGTTGCAGTTCCCATAATTTACCCGTTGATGGTTTTTATGTCGCCAAACTTGAATCTGTAATTACTGCACTTGGCAACCAGAAAAGCGATCACATCCGACCAGATGTACAGGATTGAGGAGAACGGGCACAGTTCACTTGGAATGCGGAGGTTCCTGATGATGGAAAATGCCGGCCACGGGGTGGCCGACTTTATAGCTGCGAGGTTCAGGGGGCGGCTGAAAAACCGGAAAATCGTGGCGGTGTGCGGGACTGGCAACAATGGAGGCGATGGCTTTGTGGCATCGAGGCATCTCGCGGGCCATGGAGCCCGCATTACCATCGTGCTGCTTGGAAGCCCATCTGACATCAAGAGCGAAGAGGCCAAGCTCAACTGGAGCATCGTTGAAAAAATGGGCTCAATTGAAATCCTCTTTGGGGAGATAGTGAGTGATGAAGTAAGGCGCGTGATTTCAAACGCGGATGTTATACTTGATTCGATTTTTGGGACAGGCATAAGGGGGCAGATCAGGGAACCGTATTCATCCGCAATTGATGCGATAAATTCCACCAGGCGGGCCTATGTCTTGGCAGTCGACGTCCCTTCTGGGCTTGATCCCAATACGGGCAAGCCGCATGATAAATGCATCAAGGCGGACGCGACGGTGACATTTCATCGCCTAAAGTCCGGCCTTGGCCGAGGGAAAAAATACACGGGAACCGTCTACGTGGAGTGGATTGGGATCCCGCCGGAGGCGGAGGAAGGCGTGTTATGACATACAAGGTGATCCAAATCCCGGTGGGCCAGATGGCAAACTATACGTACATCTTGGCCGACGAGGAGACCGACCTTGCGGCTGTAATTGATCCTTCCTGGGAACTGGATAAGGTGTTCAACTCGCTGAAACGAAACGGCCTCACTGCCAAGTACGTCATTAATACGCACAGCCATTTTGATCACGTCCTTGGAAATGAACAGGTGGCTTCAGTCACCGGGGCTAAAATCGTCCAGCATGAAAATTCAAAACTTGTCAAGGACATTTCGGTTACCGACGGCCAGACCCTGGAAGTAGGCAAGACCCACCTGCGGTTCATCCACACGCCTGGACACTCAGAAGACAGCATCTGCCTTGTGGTCGACGATCAGCTTGTCTTCACCGGTGACACGCTGTTTGTCGGAAACTGTGGCAGGACAGACCTGCCGGGCAGCAGCCCCTCTGACATGTTCCATAGCCTCCACGATATTGTTGCAAAGCTGGATGACAACCTTGTCGTATACCCCGGCCACAATTACGGTCCCACCGAGACTTCAACGATTGGCCGGGAAAAAAGCACAAACCTTGTACTCCAGCCAAGGACAAAGCAAGAGTTTCTGGAATTCATGGGTGCTGCTGGCTGATTGGTGCTATATGAGGACATTGACTCGACATCCGGCAAGCGAGCGATTGAAAAGTTTGCCGCCACCCGGCCTGTATTTGCATGCGTAATCTCGTACACGGAGACAAGCGAAATCCCCGGTCTCACAGTGGCCGGCGCAGACCCTGGGCTGATAAGGTATACTTCGCCGGCGGATGCAGAGTTTCTGTACTACGGAAGCTGCAGGTGCATCGACTCCGTACCTGCAACCCCTGATGGGAAGCCTACACCGGCGCTCATCACCCGGACCGCTCTTCAAAGTGCAGACATTCCTGCATTCATTGTAGACGCAGGAGCTAGGGTAAAGCCTTCTATCCCATTCGTTTCGTTTGGTCTGGACCCCGGGAGAAATATCTCCAAAGAGGATGCAATGGGCGCAGGCACCTTCAGGCAGGCTCTGAGCTTTGGCGAGCTTGCAGGAAGCCAGCTGGCGCGAATGTCTGACCTTGTGGTAATAGGCGAAAGCATCCCTGGAGGGACCACGACAGCCCTGGCCACGCTGACGGCACTTGGCGTCAACGCAAGGTTCAGGGTCAGTAGCAGCATGCCTGACAACCCTCATGACCTGAAGAACCAAGTTATAGAGACTGCTCTTGCGAGAAAGGGCATGCAGCCGGGGGCGGTGATTGCCACGGCTGCAGGTGCTTTTGACGCAGTGGCATCTTTTGGAGACCCCATGATGCCCTCTGTGGCCGGAATAGCAAAAGGTGCGCTGGAAGCTGGATGCAGGGTAATTCTGGCCGGCGGGACGCAGATGACTACAGTCGCGCTACTCCTGCGGCTGACCGGGGTTCCGCTTTCCGGTCTTGCTATAGGGACTACTTCCTATGTGATGCATGACCGGACTGCTGACCTTGCCGGCCTTGCAAGGGAGGCATCGCCTGACATCCCAGTCTTTTCCTGCGACCTGCACATGGGAGAATCGGCAAAACCGGGGCTCCGCGCATTTTCACAGGGGTTTGTAAAGGAGGGAGTTGGAGCGGGGGGCGCCTCAATCGCTGCCATGCTCAAGTCTGACAGGATCACCGGCTACAAATTAATGAGAGCCGCCGAAAAAGAGTATGAGGCGTCGATTGAATCACGGAAAGGGTACAAGTAGCAGTAGTAATGGAAATGGGGGTAGGCGAATGCCCTTCTCTTTCTCTGCACTCAGCTGAACTTGGGAAACGTCATTTCGCCGACATTGCTGACCATCCTAGCCACTAGGTGACGGTTTAGAGCAGGTAACATAGCAAAAGCTAAAGCTGACCTTGCTGGTGTATTTTCTCACAGAATATGGTCGTGGGGAAAGTGGTTTTGCTTGGAGGAGTTGCTACGTTTGTATATGGCGTATTCATAAGGCCACTGCCGCCGCTGTTTGGCTCCATTCCAAACCTTCCGCCAATCGCGACCTATACTACATCTCAAATTAGGCCATTTGGCAGAATGTCGATTGTTGAGTACATATCGTTATCGTTCAGAGGTGCTTTGGGATCGGTGAAGTAATATGCAATATTTCGAGCAAAGCATTTGGTATTCCAAACAAGTTCATTTTTGGCGCTGCTGTGGCAGAATGGCTATTCTTTCTTGCCATGAGGAAAAAACATCCGGAGGACGCTTAATTATGGCCCTTCCTCTCATTGCCACAGCGGTGGCAGTCACGGTTGGCAGCAAGATTGCAAAAAAGGTTGCCAAGGTCGCTTACTGAGTCGCAAAATCTGATACTGTTCGGTCTGCTGCAGAGCGCAGCTAGCAAGGCCATCAAGTCAAAACAGGCTAGATGTGCCGCTAAAGCCTCAATTGCAGAGAGAGGCACAAAGCAGGTCACATACCACAACAGTATAACGGGCAAGTCTAAGAAGAAAAACTAAACCTGTCAAGAAGCACAGATAATCAGGCACGTGCGGGACAGTAAGGAGTTGCAAAGTTAATTATCACATAATAGTTATAGAATACGTCGTGTATCGACATGAGTGTTGGAAAAGAACTTAGAGGCAAAGGAACTCGACGTCGCACATTTATTTTCGGATGAATTTGTTTTCAATATCCCCCGTTATCAAAGACCTCTTAGCTGGAGATTTTTTCATTTTATGCAATTGTTCGATGACATCGCGGATGCCATCACAGAGAACATGGACCAATACTTTATTGGTTCTATCATACTTCAACAAAAACCAGACAAGACTTATGATGTCATCGACGGTCAACAACGGCTAACGGCATTGGCGGTGTTGATGGCCGTGATAAGAGATAACACGAAAGATGAAGATTTGAAGCGATCTATGTCATCCTGCTTGTTTCAGAAGGAGGACAAATTCAAGAATAAACAAGAAACGATGAGAATTATTCCTTGGCATGAGCTTAAGGATGTATTTCGAAAATATATCTATGCGGAAAACGGTACAACGCAGTTTCTAAAAGACCTTGAAGAGAAGAAGATATTCTATAAAGACATTGATGATCCTCGTCATAGATTGTCCGAGGCAATTCGAGGCTTCACCGCTGGCGTAATTGGACATAGGAACATCGAATCTTATGTAAAGTTCCTTTTTAACAATGTCTATCTGGTTTACATCAAAACTTCAAATTTATCATCAGCTTACAGACTTTTTACAGTTCTTAATACTCGTGGTCTGTCGTTAACAACCGCCGATATTCTCAAGGCTGAGAATTTATCGCATGTTAACAAGAGTGATGAGGATTACTACTCGAAATTGTGGCGGGACTTAGAGGATATGTTTGGAAGGAGCGAAGTTGAAAAGATAATTACTTACCTGAAAACGATAACGGTGCCAAGCAGATCCCACTACTGGTTATGGACAGAGTATCAGTCCATCTTTCAAAAGGGGCTGCTAAAACGAGGCGCGCCTTTCTTTGACCGCGTCAAGGATATCTCTCAACTCTACGATTCAAAGATACTTTCAAAACAGCTAGAATCAGTCCCCTCCTCCAGTTCAAATCGCTATCGGATAATGATAAACTTGCTCAATAGCTATATTCCATTTAATGACTGGATACCCCCAATTCTAGCCTTTGCTGACAAGTTTAGATCTGATGAATCACTACTGACATTTCTTCTGAAGCTCGAAAAAAAGATCATACTGGAATGGGCAGACAGCGACAATCCCAATTACGGTGACAGACCGACAACGATGCTCGGAATAATTAGAGAAATAAAAGAGAAGAAAAACCCCGATGAAGTATTCGATGCCATGCTCAGCTATGTATATACATCATCAAATGTGAAGCTAGACTTGTCTTCAACAAAGGATTTGCGAAGGTTCCTCGGTAATTGGTTAGATAGTTCCCGTTGCGCAAGAATACATCGAGGTAAGTTCGCAAAGTATATTTTGTCACGCATCGACCTTGAAGAGTGGGATCTAAATACATTTGAAGGATATTATGGAGAAGTTTCACTCGAACACATACTCCCGCAAAACCCGCCCCTAGACAGCACTTGGCAAGATAAGTTCAATGACGAGGAACATAGAGACCTTGTTAATACGCTTGGAAATCTGGTTCTACTAAGTGGTCCGAAGAACTCAGAATCTAGAAACTATGATTTTGAAAAGAAGAAGAAGATATATTTCAAACGAAAAGGAACGTCATTTAAGACTACTCTTGAGATAGAAAAGTACTTCGATTGGGATGTCGATGCGTTGGTCAAACGCAATGAAGACTTGAAACGCAGAATTTATCGTATATATTCGAGGATTTAGAACATTCGCAGTCTCTATTGCTACAGTGGCAGGCGGTGGGCCGCATTATGGCAGCTATTACACAAGGGCCGGAGGATTTGGAGCCTTAACGGACCCTTGCCCTGTAGTGACAGCTGAAGACAGCACCAATTTCATTACTAGAATAGAGATAGACGAATGGGCAGTATAATTCAGGAGTCGTGGTTAAACTACCATCCAAATTGTGAGGCTAGGTATGCTCTTTCGCTCTCATTGCCGAGATCTATAATTTTCATTTCTCCGAATTTCTCTGCTTTAATCCGACTAACAATCTTGTTGTCATGAAGCAGAAAATAATCACAATCATAAATATACGCAGTATAGATATGGAGAGCATCATCCGGTGAGATGTGAACACCATCAATTAACACCCTGGAATTCGCAATTAATGGATGTTCAACGGGAGCAAACCGATAACCTGATTTTTCGGTGCTTGTCTTTATTCTGTCCGCGAATGTCGCAATGATTTCCTGTTGCTCAGTCAGCGATAATGGATCCTTAGGTCGACGCGTTAGTCTATCGATTACAGCAATGGCCTCGTTAATGGCCCAAATTGAACTGATAATCTGAAGATTACCTTCACGAGCAGATGTTGTAATCTTGTCGATGAGGTCGGAACCTGCTTCGGGCACGAATTCCTTAATGACGGCGGATGTGTCGAAGTATAGCCGTTTCTTCACCGATTTTCGTCTCGCATTGCGCCCAGCTCGCCGGTGACATTGCCGAACCTTTCCAAGATCCGACGCGTCTTATCTAAGTTAGCTTGCGAGCGCTTTGCGCCATAATGTGCGAGTAGGGCATCCATCTCATCTCTAATCTGCTCAGGACTAACGAAATTTTCCTTAAAGCTTGTGGTCTCGTCCTTACGAAGCAGTATAGGCATTACACCCAAACACCATCCCAGCAACCTTGAACTTAACGGTTACATAAATCGATTGCTGGTTGATTATTATTATTCCTGGCTATACTAACTTTGTATCGTGTCAATTCCGTGCAGAAGGAACGCCCAATAAGCTTTATTCAATGTTCGCTGATTAGGGAGGTAGTTAGAACGAACCGCCATCTACAATCTATGAAATCACATCATGATTGCTGTGCTTCAAAGGATGCAACGAAAAAGCTCCCAAAATCATTGTTTAATGAGCTCAGCAAGATTAAATAATTTCAAGCTGATCGACTCATAGTTTGGACAAGCGTGGACTCAATCTAACCAAAAAGCAAGAAAGCTTGTTCAAAAGGCTTGGAGTGGTTTGTAAAAGAGCCCAAGATCTTGAACTTCCCCTAGTTGTGGATGAGCTATGGGCCTTCGGTAGTGCCATCCGTGCCAAAGAAGCACCGGGCGACGTGGATCTGGTTGCAAAGTATTCAAAGTTTCATCCCGCCTTCGACATATTCAAAGTGGCGTGCCACGACATGGTCAGACGGTACGGTTGGTCCGATGATCAACCTGACTCTCCGAGTATCGCCTTGGCAGAGTTCCTAAAATCCATACCTGACAATATTCAAAACACGGCGCTGTTCCTGAGTTGGATTGAGGGCATATCTTGGTCAGTGATTTTCCGCGATATATGCCCAGATATGTTTGGCTACGATGCTAGCGGCCTCACTAAACGGATCCTCTTGCGGTCTGCACGAGGCATCCATATCATGCAAACGGTCCCCGTTGGAGAGAAAGGATGGGTGGCTGCAAAAGCTTATCAGCTAATTTGGAGCAAGTCTCGGCCAGATTTGTATGAGAACCTAAAGACCGTACTTTCATCCGAGACTGTGAGGGAAACGTGCATCTTGGAATATCGGAACTTTGAAACACAAATGCATCCACTGGCAGCGAAAGTAAAGGTGCTGCATGTTATGTTGCCTCTGTTAATGCATCATGATGGCCCCTTTCGGAACTATGAGGATTGCAATAAATGGCTGATAGAGAATGCCGCCGTGAACTTTCCTGAGTACGGACATGAGATGCTAGAACGGATATTCAAGTATGATGATTTGTCCCAAGAAAACGTGCCGGGCATTACGCAATTGGACATATCTCCCGACGAAGCGATTGAGGTACTGAAGGCGAGAGTAGAAGAAAGGAGGAAGGAAGTCAAAGCCACTCACGAGTTAAACCTTGTCATAGGCCGAGCTTTGTGGTTCGTCAAAGACGGTAAGTCCCGCATGGCATACAAAGGAAAAGAGTTAGAGGAATTCGTTGCCGAGAGAACCATAGAAGACGTACCAAAACGGAACGTGCCCGAAGAACGGATCAGGGAAATCCTGCGCAGCCTTGGTCTTCCTGAGGATAGAATCGAAGCCGTCAGAGGTTACGGGAAGGTACTCTATCGTGTACAGAAAGCCAATGGTGATAATGGGAAGAAAGACTTTTAGAAATTATTGGCGACAGGCGGACAGGCGGATCCCGGACAGCCACATCCGGGCGACTGCATTTCCGCTCGTTATGTGCTAAATCTAGGAAAAGATGTTTGCTCTACACCGCTAAACATCTGGGCCATTATCTGCTCCTGGAGTTTTTGGAAATATGACTTGAGTGCAATTCCGTATTCTGGCTGCACCTGATCCTGTATAGCCTTTATAAGGTGTGGCGCCATCCTGCTCGATACCTTGATGTGGAAGGTGGTCTTGACCCTGCCATCTTGTACAATTATGATCTCGTGGCTAATCTGGGCCGGCGCGGCCTTTCTCGCTCCGTTGTAAATCGAGTTGTATGAGGCGACAAGAAAATCGGTCCTGACACCCAAGTCCTGCCCGGCATCCATTGTGATGTTGTACGTTGATAACTGTGAATTGCTATCCATCTTTTTCACTCTCTTCCTCTTCTGCAGGCTGCGCCGCCTGCAAATAAAAATCAGAAAAGGAGCTCAAGTTAACTGCCAAGTCATGGTTCGTTGATTCGAATCCTGCGCGATACATACTCACTGGCAGCGGGGTCCAGGAATCGCCAGTTAACCTCTGTCGCCCTGGTGATGCCGATCCTTGGACCTGAAACAATCCTGGCCGGAGTATGGCCGCGCTCGATAAATATTTCAGACTGGGGGCTGGTCATGTCTGCGCCATTTTGAGACGGGCCTATCCTCATGGCCTTTGTGAGCTTACCCGGACCGGAAGCCAAGGAACGCAGGTCTTGCTGCCCCCTGTTATCTTTCATTGCCTCGATTCCTTCGACCGGCTCAAGGGCCCTTATCAGAACCGCGCCTGCTTGCTGGCTGGCGGATCTTGCGGTGACATTTACGCAGTAGTGGGTGCCGTACGTGAAATAGACGTATGCACTGCCGACTTTGCCAAACATCCCCGAATTCCTAAGAGTCGGCCCCATCCTTGCGTGGCTGGCCTCGTCATCACTTGCACCGTAGGCCTCGGTTTCAACAATATTTCCCGACAATCTGACCTTGACGCCATTGTAAGGGGTGGGCATCCTCACAAGCCTCATGCCAATCAGATCCTTTGCAACGTCTTCGGTCCGGCGAGAGTAGAACAACCTTGGGAGACAGTTGCCACTCACATGAACTCTTCGAGGGAACTCTTGCCTTCCTCCATTTCCAATGACGCAGCGAGCTTTTTCAAGTCGGATTCAAGTACGGACACCAGGCTCTTCCTGTAGATGGCCGCAGCAGGGTGGATTGTCAGGAAATATTTCTGACCCGCCTTTTCAACTATCTTGCCTCGATTTGCCGTGATGGAGCCGCCTCCAAGCAGCGAAGAATAGGCGGTCCTGCCGAGAATGCAAATGACTTTTGGTCGTATGAGCTCAATTTGCCTCTCAAGGTATGGCCGGCAGGCTGCCACTTCGTCTTCCTCCGGAACCCTGTTGCCGGGGGGCCTGCACTTGACAACGTTTGTAATGAATACCTGCGACCTCTCTATCCCAGCCTTTTGGAGTAGCTCGTCTAGGATCTTGCCTGCCGCCCCAACAAAAGGCCTGCCCTTCTCGTCCTCGTTCCTGCCGGGTGCTTCTCCGACAAACATGACCTTTGCAGACAGCTGGCCTTCACCCGGGACGGCATTTTTCCTAGTTCTGGAAAGTTTGCATAGTGGACAGCCTCTGACTTCAGTGGCGATTTTCTCAAGGGAATCATCATTAGCGACTCTGGTCATGCTATATTGCTACTACCTATCTTTCCATGGCCGCTGATTATTTCCTTCTGCTCTCCTTTTGTACGCCCAGAATACAACCATTATCAATCCTGCGACAACCCCAAAGAGTGAATATACATACGAGTTTGTAATGATAAAACAATTTGCACTTGCGTTTTCGAGCTCGCGCTCAGAAAACACCCCGTTGTCATCAGACCTGCCAACGGCAGTCAGACACCTGACGCCTTCGAAATTAAGATAGAACGCGGCTGTGCCGCTTATCGCCAGCGTAATTATCCCAGCGTGCAAGTATTTGCGCGACGCATTTGCAGGCGTCACTTTGGTCCTGACCTTATCTGATGGATTATGCCAAGGATCTCATCAGCGTCTTCTGCCTCGGGGTTTATCTCTAAATACATATTGAGAACCCTGAGCGCCTCGTCTGAATTTCCCTCCCTGAGCATTAGTACTCCCTTGTCCCGGGTGGCCTCTGGATTGTACTGGTCTATGGCCAGGACCATTTCGTTTGCAAGCCCGTATTTTTCCAGGTCCTGCGATTCATAATAGCTCGCCTTTAGGTTATTTAACATCCTTATGACGACCTGGGCCGGCGTAGCTTTTTCCACCAAAGCATGGGTCAGAGGGATGTTCTGCCGCGGAAATGCCTGGTCGAGCAGTGCCTTTAACGAGTAGTCGTCCATTATCCTGCCACAGTTGAACGGGTCTACGATTATCTCGGCACTTCCATCCTCAAGCACATGCTTTACGAGAAAATGAGCCGGAAAGCTTACGGGATGCATCCTAAAGCCCGCAGCCTTTGCAACTGCAGAATACAGGACAGAGAGCGTAATCGGAATGCCGCTCTTGCGCTCGATCACTACGTTGAGGTAGCTGTTGAGTGGATTGTAATAATCGTCAGTGTTGGGCTTGAACTTTTCCAGGTTGAACATGTAATCGTTTATCTTTTCAATGATGAGTGTAGGCCGGCGTGGTACGTTTGACGATTTTATCATCGACAAGACCTGCTGGCCCATCGATTCTATCTTGGCAACAGTGCCCTGGACATCTAGATCTGGGTATGCAAGTATCCTGGCAAGATGCAATGCATACACAGGGAGCCTGTCAGAATTGTCGGATGAGGTAATCTCTGAGTAAACGCTATTTTTCCAATCTGTAATCAGAGATTCTATGTTTACGGGCACTTTGTTGAATGATTTAACAATGTGAGATATATTTATGTCAATCAGGGCGGGCGACCTCGATGGCTTACTAATAAAGTATATCATCATAGATTTTTCCTTGATCCATATTATCTTGCATGCAAAGTGAATCCAAAATACAACCAGATTGGTGGAAATTATGCTAAATGCTTTTATTCAAACCTCCGTGCTGTGTGTCCTATGGCAGACGGTATAGTGAAAATTCAAAAGAGCAAGATTGCATTGCTGGCCATAGCTTCAGTGCTGGCTACGCTTGTCGCCACTAGTTATTTGGGCGCAGCGTACGCTTATGCACCCGGTGATCCAATCGAAAAATATCATCTCTGGGCTGATGATGATGGTGACGGAGTAGCAGACACTGTTACAGATGAAGAAACAGGTGAAGTCAGTCTCGTGCCTGCGCCAATTGATACAGGTGACCACGCATGGATGCTTACATCCGCCGCGCTGGTGCTGATGATGACTCCTGCTGGCCTCGCTATGTTCTACGGAGGTCTTGCCAGACAAAAGAACGCCGTCAATACAATTCACATGGTCTTCATTACAACAGGTGTCATAGCCATTCAGTTCGTTTTGTGGGGTTACAGCCTTGCATTCGGGCCCGATGCTACGGGACACGGCTTTATCGGTACGTTCGACTGGGCTGGCTTGCAGAATGTTGCTCATGACGTTCCCTCTAGCCAGTATGCCGTGACAATACCGCACATGTCATTCATGGTATTCCAGATGATGTTCGCCATCATTACTCCTGCGCTTATAGTAGCATCGGTCGCAGAAAGGATGAAATTCAGCGCCTTCTTGATTTTCATTGTCCTGTGGACAACATTTGTCTACGACTTTGCGGCGCACTGGACATGGCAGATCGCAGTTCCTGACAACTATGGGCTCAATCCTGACTATTGCGGCTTTGGATGGACCGGTTGTCTTGGCTCACTCGACTTTGCTGGCGGAACAGTCATACATATCACGTCAGGCTGGTCAGGACTCGTAGTCGCTCTCATGCTCGGACGAAGGCTGGGATATGGTAAGGTGCCGATGGAACCACACAACATCTCACTCGTCGTCCTAGGAGCTGCCTTGCTGTGGGTTGGATGGTTCGGCTTTAATGCAGGATCTGCAGGCGCAGCAGCCACCAACGCAAGCAGTGCATTTGTTGCGACCCAGGTCGCAACTGGAATGGCAGCAGTCACATGGGCGCTGATTTCATGGGCTCATACGGGCAGACCTTCAACCATCGGAGCAGCGTCTGGCGCTGTTGCCGGGTTGGTAGCCATCACGCCCGCGGCTGGGTTCGTGTCTCCAATGTCCTCGATAGTAATAGGCATCCTGGCATCGATTGTGTGCTATGCAGCAGTGGCCTTCAAGAACAAGCACAAGTGGGACGACGCGCTTGACACATGGGGTGTTCACGGAGTCGGTGGTCTCGCAGGCGCCCTGCTTACCGGTGTCTTTGCGGAAAAGAGATTCACCTCATGGGGTGACGACGGCCTTGCCTTTGGAAATCCTGCCCAACTTTACGAAAACGCAGTGGGCGCATTCGCAGCGCTTGCCTGGGCTATGGGTCTGACTGCCGTGATAATCAAGGTGATGGATGCAGTCTGGCCAGGCGGCATAAGGGTCACACCAAAGGAAGAAGAAGTCGGTCTGGACCTTTCACAGCACGGCGAAAGGGCATACGTCTCATAGGGGAAAAACGTCTTTTTCCTCTTCTCTTTTCTTCTTCTTCGCTCTCCCTCTTTATTTTTTCAATCCAAAGTTTCTGTCATAAGCGCTTTCTCCGAGTAATCATATCACAGCGGGTCCGAAAACTCTTGATATCCTTCTGAAAAGCCTGCTCTTATGATGTCATTCTTCGTCTCTGCCGGCGCCACCGTCAGCGTCTTGCTTTACTCCTTCCTCTCCTACAGGATGCCTGTCTGCAAGCGATTTGGTTACCTTCCAGCCCAGTTTGATGACATATGGCGATAAGAAAGTCGTAATAATAGTCATCGCCCCGATCATGGGAAGCAGAAATGCACTCGTGGCGCCCACATCCGCGCCGCCCTTTGCCGTCACAAGCGCAAGTTCGCCTCCAGAAGCTGATAAGCCAAAGCCTGACCTCGCAGAGACCTTGTTGGTGAGGCCGAGCACCTTTGCCGAAAGAAAGACGGTGCCAAACTTTGCGCCAAAGGATGTCGCAATGAGGATGAGGGCCGGGACGATAAATGACGGGATGAGCCTAATGTCCATGAGTGCTCC
>DATEIL010000068.1:0-3477 GCA_035279085.1 Nitrososphaera sp. | reverse complement strand
AGAAGGTAATAACGATAGACCTCAACCCCCTGTCTAGAACCGCAAAAGCCTCGCACATAACCATAGTTGACAATGTCATTAGGGCGATGCCCTTGCTCGTAAGATATGTGGATTCCATGAAAGGCAGCAGCAGAAAAAACCTGCAGCAAGTCGTTGACGGTTTTGATAATGCAAGAAACCTTGACGAGTCCCTTCGGATAATCAGAGGTGCAGTACAGTAGGTGCAGGCGAAGAAAAAAGTCAGCGTAAGTGATCTGAAGGCTTTGAAGAACCGGGAAAAGATTGCCGTGCTTACTGCATACGATTACTCTACCGCCGCTCTCTGTGACAGGACGGGGGGCATAGATATTCTCTTGGTAGGCGATAGCGCCGGCATGGTCGTGCTCGGACATGCCAGCACAGTGCCAGTTGGAATGGATGAAATGCTGATTTTCTGCAGTGCGGTGTCAAGAGCGGCCAAGAGGGCGATGGTGGTTGGAGACATGCCTTTTGGGTCCTACCAACCAAGCAAATCAATGGCGGTTGAAAACGCCATCCGTCTTGTCAAGGCTGGCTGCGACGCAGTCAAGCTCGAGGGCGGCATAGAAATTGCAGATACTGTAAGGGCCATAGTTGATTCTGGAATCCCTGTGATGGGCCATATCGGACTCAGGCCGCAGACCAGTTCACTCTGGGAGGGATACAGGGTGCAGGGCAGAAATGCCGAGAGCGCCGCTATGCTAATCCGCGACGCGCAGGCACTGGAGGCTGCCGGCGCGTTTTCTATTGTCTTGGAAATGGTTGCGAGCGAGGCAGCCGATGAAACAACAAAGAGCGTCAGCGTACCTACAATTGGGATTGGCTCGGGCACCGGCTGCGATGGCCAGGTACTTGTCCTGCACGACATGCTTGGAATCTATGAGGACATCAAACCCCGATTTGTCAAAAGATATGCAGAGCTTTCAAAGGTGATATCCGATGCTGTTTCGAGCTATTCTTCTGACGTGAGGGCAGGCAAATTTCCCGAAGATCCGAAAAACATCTTTCATATGGATCCGGGGGAGGCCCTGCGCTTTAGGGAAAAATTGAAGCACAGGACAAAAAGGAAATGAGCACAAGAGACTCCCGTCCTCATCAGAGTAATAATAGTCATAATCATAATCATAATCATCATCCGTCCAAAGACATCACAGGTGCCGACGGCACCGAGCTCGCAGGTAGGAAAATAGTGCTCTGCATCACCGGAAGCGTCGCTGCTTACAGGGCTATTGACATGGCCCGCCTTTTGATGCGCCATGGAGCCAGTGTCCGCACAGTCATGACCGAGTCTACATCCTCGCAGCTCCTCTCTGCGGAAATGATGAAGTGGGCGACAGGCAACACAGTTGTCACAAAACTGACAGGTGATCTTGAGCATATCCTGCTGGCAGACTATGACATGTCAGATCTGATCCTTGTCTACCCCTGCACAGCAAACACCATTGGCAAGGCAGCCCACGGGATTGACGATACGCCTGTCACATCTGTGCTCAGCGTCGCCCTGGGCTCAAAAATCCCGATCATAATCGCCCCCGCGATGCACAAGGCGATGTACGAAAATCCTGTTATCAAACGCAATATGGATTCGCTTGCCCCGCATGTTACCTTTGTGGAACCCGATATCTCGGAGGGCAAGGCGAAGGTCGCCGAGCCAGAACTGGTTCTAGCATCCGTTATTGCAAACATTTCAGGAGGGCAGCTTTCAGGCAAGCGGGTGCTTGTGACGGCTGGCAGCACTGTAGAATACATAGACCCGATACGAGTGGTCACCAACATGAGCACCGGCAGGATGGGCGTGGCGCTAGCCTTGGAAGCGGCAAAGATGGGGGCGGATGTCACACTGGTATACGGACATGGTTCTGCCGACTCTGGGATTGTCCCCGGCAAGGTCATAAGAGTCAACACCGGAAACGATATGCTTGATGCCGTGTCTGCCGAGCTCTTATCGCACAAATATGATGTTGCAATAATGGCGGCTGCAGTGGCAGATTTTGCACCATCAAAAAAATCAGAGAAAAAAGTCGATTCAAGGGCCGGCAAAATTGCTGTCGAGCTTGTTAAAACAAAGAAAATAATTGATCAGATAAAGCGGATCAAGAAGGATATTACGCTGGTGGCGTTCAAGGCGGATCATGATGTGAGCAAGGAGACCCTGATTGAAAAGGCGCTTCAGAAGCTAAAGGAATGCGATGCGGATATTGTTGTGGCGAACGACGTTGGCAAAGTCGGCCGAGTGGCCGGACCTGACAAGAACGAAGTGTTTGTTGTTGACCGCAAGAAAATCGTGACGCATCTTGAGCTGGATGACAAAAATACAATCGCTAGGAGACTGCTCGAGATTGTTGCCAGACTTGATCCCGGTAGCAAAAACCAGCCCAGGCCCTAGCCTAAGGTCACCAAGTCTTTCGTGAACCTGTTCAGCACTTTAGGACCGCCAGAAGTAATAATGATGCTGTCTTCAATCCTGACACCGAATTTGTTCTCGACATAGATCCCCGGTTCGACTGTTACAGCCATGTCCTCTTGCAACTGTTCGGTGTTTTTCATCCTGATCCAAGGAGGTTCATGCACGTCCAGTCCGATGCCGTGGCCCGTGGAGTGTATGAATAGCTTTTCGTATCCTTGTTCGCTGATAAGGTCCCTGCACGCGGCGTCAACGTCGCCGCAAGTCGAGTCAGCCCTTGCCGCTTTCAGGCCGGCGAGCTGCGATTGCAAAACAATATCATAGACTTTCTTCATCTCTGATGTAACCGAGCCAAGAGCAAATGTCCTTGTTGCATCTGCAATGTAGCCTTCATGCCTGAGCGTCAAGTCGACAACGATGGCATCTCCACGCCGAAATTTTCTCCCCGTAACTTCAGCATGAGGCAGTGAGCCGTTTGGTCCTCCTGCTATTATCAGTGGATTTAGGGTGGATTTGTAAGAGGGAGGGTTGGCTCCCATTTTCATTGCTTCGTAGATAAGTTCGGCCTGCAATTCACGCTCTGAAACGCCGGGCTTGATGGCCTTGGTGCATATCTCGTACAGTTTGTCCAAGATCCTTGCTGCCTTTGTGATTGTATTGATCTCATTGGAATCCTTTATCCTGCGCGCTTGGAAGAACGGCTCTGTGTTGACTTGCACATCTGCTCCATGCTTTCGGACAGACTCGACGGTAGAATAGTCGCTGCAGTCAGTGCACGCCTTTAGCCCTTGGATCATGGTTGCAAAGGTCGAGATAAGCTCGCTTCCTCTTTCAGTCGGTATGACTTGGCAATCTACCGAAACCTTTTCTGCCCTTGAAAACTCAAGCCGGGGTGCAATGAGCTTTGTCCCCTGGTCGCTACTGATTGCAATTGCCTCACCCCAGAATCCTGTAAGGTAGAACACGTTTTCCGGCTCAAATGCGGCTACTGCACTACAGCCTGCCTGCCTCGCATGGTCGAGTAACCTTGACCGGCGCGCTTTCATCATGTCAGA
>DATEIL010000067.1:0-3222 GCA_035279085.1 Nitrososphaera sp. | reverse complement strand
AAATGTCACTTCGACTCATGAAGCCTGATGGGGCGATGTACGTTTATCCCGAACTAACTTCTTTGGAGGATCTCGAACTCGTGGACAAGCTCCTTGAAAGGGGCGTTGCAATTGCGCCGGGAAGCGGGTTTGGAGATGTGTACAAAAACTACATCCGGATCTCTGCATGCCAGCCGACAGAGATTCTGGCAAAGGGGCTTGACATACTAGCATCAGTTCTCAAGGAGCGTGCCTAACCAGTCTTGCCGAGGCAAATAGCCATAATTGGCGCAGGGGGAAGGATGGGTGTGTGGTTCACCAATTACTTTTCGTCTATGGACTGCAAAGTTTCGGCCTACGACCGCAATGAGTCCTCAATAAGGCATTCACAGACGGCGGCAACAACAACTGCTTCCGCCTCTAATGCTGTTGTTGTCGCGGATACCTTGGAAATGTGCGTGAAGGACGCCGATTTCGTGCTTGTTTGCGTCCCGGTAGGTATCACTCCTGAAACAGTTCGCAAGTGTTCGGTTCACATGAAACATGGTTCGGTCATTGGCGAGATTTCCTCTGTAAAACAAAAGACGTTTTCCGCTTTGGGAAATGTCAGAAGCGACTTGAGCACGCTGTGCCTCCACCCGATGTTTGGACCGGGTGCGGCAGGCAAGAGGCAGCAAAAGATGCTGCTTGTGCCTGTCCGAAACGAGCGAACGGAGCTCAACCAAGCCCGGCGGCTATTCGCCGACATGACTCTCATTGTAATATCTTCAGCGCGGGAGCATGATAAGGCGATAGGAACTGTCCTAGGGCTTACGTATTTTGGCAATCTCGTTCTGGCCTCTTTGCTTTCAGCACAGAATCGTCAGATGCTCCGGCAAGTCTCGGGCACCACCTTCAAACTGCAGTCAATTCTGGCAGAGAGCATAATGGCAGATGATCCGGCACTTATTGCAGCCCTCATAAGGGACAATCCGCAGGCGCGCAAACAGATCCAGAGATATGTGAAAGTGGCACAGGACACCGCTGGAGTGCTATCCGGGAATAAGTCTTCAGGTCTTGAGGCGCAGGTCCGGCGCCTGAAGAGCCGGATGCAAAAGCAGGGCGATTTGGAGTACTCATACCGCCTCCTGTACGCCGCAGTCCAAGCCATCGATGGATAGAAATTACTCGACAAACTAAACCAATGGGAGCGTGCATATACATACATGGTAGTTCTCTGGCGCGATCCCTGGCTCAAACCACTCTCTGATTTTGACATCGGCTCCGAAAGTTGCAAACACTGTCAGAACCAATTTGCGGAAAGGGACTTTGTGACCTCTTGCGAGTTTTGCCAAGTCGGGATTATGCATGACCGCTGTGCAAATAGCCATATCATGGCGAAACATCCATCTGAACTGGAGGCAAAAATCAAAGCACACAAGGATAAGCCGCTGCACGGCTTTCAGTGACGCTGCCGATCCTCTACCAATATCAGCTTGTTGTTAAATTCAAACGCAAGGCTTTCCTGCTTGAGCGAGAGCCTGAGCCTGTTTGCTTCGTCAGTCATTTGGCTCTCGTCTGTATCATTGGTATGAATTTCCAATCTTGTATATTTGACGGGCTCGAAATGCCCCTTGAAATACCCATCAAATTCTATCAGCGACATGCCGCCGTACTTTGAGGCCATCTCGCGCACTATCTCCAGATAGCCTTCCACTCTAGGCAGGTAGAACTTTACAGAATCCTTGAATGTCCTTACCGAGTATCTTTGTTCCGACATCAGAAGTGATATACATCTGACTTGTATTTACGAATCTCGGCAGCGGTCATAGTGATGATGATGACCACTGCCATACCAAGAGTCAACTAATTTTGTGTGCCTGTCTTAATTGCACGAGAATTGCAATAGGTGACGTGACAAAATTATTTACGTTCAGTGCAGACTCTTTTACCCTGAGCCCCGATCTGGAAGCCTTGCTCAGGACCAAGGAGGCCGTCTATATGGATTTTGGAAACTCGGCGTATGTACGGTCGAACTTAATTCCATCGATATTATCCGATCTTATATCCAGCGCCGGGACGACCCTGGCCAAGAATCAGCCAATTTTCATTCAGGCCGTCGAAGGCGAATTAGCTGGAAAAAATAGTACGGGTCAGGGCGGGGTAAGTAAAACAGAATCGAGCCAGTCTGGCACTATACGGCAGACCAGCGATAATAGCCTACGCGAATCATATCAAAGGCTGCAGAATGACTTTCAAGCGCTAAGGTCCCAGAACATCGAAGCCCTCGCTTCTCTGAAAGTTTTGGAGGATGAAAACGAAGAGCTTAGGATCGAGCTTGATGCCCTGAAGGCACATGCAAAACCTGTTGAAAGCAGGGTATGATGAGGTAAAAGTTTGAAAATTTATATATCCTTCACAGAGTGAAAAGAATCGATAATTTATGGTCGAAAAAATGACGGCAGTATGGCTTATTATCCTGACTGTCATGGTCTGCTCTGCCGTTCCTGCGCTGCTTATCCTACTTACAGCATCCCCTCCCACCATGCTCGCGGGGATAGAGCAAGTCAGTACGCTCTATGGCCTTTCACCACTCCAATAGCAGAAATTCTTGCTGTTTCTCAGTTGCATACTGCAATGGCAAACTTTGACACGACCGGGAACAGGAAGAAACTGCTCCTATCAATGCTGTCACTAGCGGGCATAGTAGGGGCGTCAGTCCTGCTGACAACTCTGGTCACCTCGTACTTCAGGGGCCAAGATCCTGTGAACCAGTGCATTACTGACCCGCTCGAGCAGCCGTATCAAATTTCAGTTCCCATTACTGTTTTTCAGGACGGAGTGCCATCGACAGTCCGCGATGCTGGAATAACTCCAGACTGCACAAGACCTGTCCATACGCTACAAGATAATGTAATTCATGTGGGATACAACAGACCATATGACTTCACTCTGGGCCATTTCTTTTACTACTGGCTTGGAGACGACATATCGCACTACGATGTCAGAGTATTTGTAAACGAGAATCCATACACAGGAGATTTCCGTGATATAATCCTGAGACAGGGTGACACCATCAGAATTGAACTGACATCGCGGGAATAGTAAAATAATTATAAACAGAGTCAATCGATCACCCCATTGAAGGAAATCCGATCCGAAATTGAAGTGGAGGCTCCAGCCGACCTAGTTTGGAAAATTCTGATCGATTTTAAAAGTTACAATGAATGGAATCCTTTTATCTACAGTGTCTCGGGAGAGCCT
>DATEIL010000066.1:0-7261 GCA_035279085.1 Nitrososphaera sp. | reverse complement strand
ACGACTATTTGCTTGTTTGCTGCGGCAGCCTTTTTCTCAGCCAATTATGCGCACTCCCTTTCCATCTGGATGCTTTTTTACCAGATCTTCAAAACTGATTACCTTGCCGCCTGCGGATATTATTTTTTTGGCGGCGCCTTCTGAAACCGAATAAGCACAGACTGTCAACTTGTGGCCGAGGCTGCCTGTCCCCAAGACCTTCCCGGGCACAACTAATACCTCATCTGGCTTTGTGATTCCGCTCAGGCCCCCGACATTTATTTCTCTCCGGTTGGCCCTCGGGCCAGAAAGCTCTTCTTCAAGGGCGCGCCAAATCGGGGCCTTGGTCTTTTTGAAAGCGAGACGAAGTGTCCATATCGTATTATCTAGCATCGTATTGGCAAACATGTCCGTTCGTTATGCTCACTCGTTGTAAAATCTCCCCAAATAAATGTACCTAGGCATTCTTTGGGATCTTGAGCGATGACGTCAGCTGCTTGAAATTCTTGACTTTTGAGGACAACCTCTCTGCCGCCGCGACTAGGACTTCTTCGGCGGTAAGGGCTCCATTTGACTCCAGTACAAGTACGATTTCATCCTCATCCTTGCCGTCCTTAACCACCGCGGCCGAAGTGGGCTGCCACTTTGCATGGTCCTTTCCAGTGCCAAGCCTGGCGTATGCCTCGAACTTTAGCTTTTGGTTGGGCGCAAGAACAATGATCGGGATTTCCTTGCTGACCGGCTTTACCAGCTCGTCTTCTGATACTAACTCGCCGGATGTGACAACTTTTGTCTTGTCTGTTGCTTCAGAATCAAGCACCAAGAGCACCCTGCATTTGCTGCAGCCAAGAGTACTCTTGCAGTCGCATTCATGAGGCATGACAAAGCGGCCCGGATCCGTCCGCAGGGGGATTAGCCCAAGGCGATGGGCGACTGCTTCATCATGCATTACAGATGAGTTTTCGAGCATTACCACGTCGTCGATGGCTAGGGTCGGCACTTCGCTTATTGCAAGCCTTCTAAGGGAATTGACATACTGTCTTGGAATATTGTTAAACTTTACAACTATTCTCTCGGGCGATTTCTCAATGACATCAACAGATGGAGAAGCCAATATGCAAAAGTTCACAGAAACGACCTTAAAAATCTACCGAGTAATCGAAAAATCGCTGATTCCTTGACATGCATATATACTTCTTCGTGAAATAGAGCTCTTACATCAGAGTATGACAGAAGCCAAGTTTACAGTGATAAGGCTCACGCTCGATGGAGACAAGTTCGAGCTTCTGGTAAAGCCGGATCCAGCACTTGAATACAAGCTGGGCAAGCGGACGGACCTATCTAGCGTCCTTGTGTCCGACGAGGTATATTCCGATGCCAACAAAGGCTCCCGGGCATCAAGCGAGAAATTAATGAAGCACTTTAGGACCACTGACCAGACAGAGGTCGCAAAGCAAATAATTTCAAAGGGCGAGCTGAATCTTACCACGGATCAGCGAAGAAGGATGGTCGAAGAGAAACGCAAGCAGATCGTACAGCTGATCAACAGGAGCTTTGTAGACCCAAAAACGCACCTCCCTCACCCAGTAGTGCGAATAGAGGCGGCAATGGACGAGGCCCGGGTCTCAATCGACCCGTTCAAGAAAGCAGAAGATCAGTCAAAGTTGGTAGTCGATGCTCTCCGCAAGATACTCCCACTCAAGTCAGAGACTGTGAGGCTTACAATCACCGTGCCGCCACAGTTCTCCGCCCAGTCGTACAGCGTCCTGAAATCCACTGGGGACTTTAAAGGCGAGGAATGGCTATCTGATGGCTCTCTTCGCGTCATTCTGGAAATGAATGCCGGGATGAAGGGCCAGTTCCTCGATCGCCTCGGCTCTGCGAGCAAAGGTTCTGCGCAGGTAAAAGAGGGCTAGCCATTGCAGCAATCTACACTTAAAATATAAGTCACCTATAACTACTCCCCGTCAAGATAGGAGAAAAAATTGAGATGAAAAATCGCGTTAGCGTATTTTCAAACGGGCTTCTTGCCCCGCTGGTGAGCAATTGAGCTATGCATGATATAAGAAGAAGGTATGTAATCCCCGGCGACAAAATTGCCGAGGGCAACTTTAGGCCACTCATGAACGTAGTCAAGGCCGGAGGTGCACTCATTGCGACTCGCATCGGAATCGCGGAGACTGGGCGCGACGGCGTCAAAGTCATACCACTTTCAGGCGTTTACATTCCACGCGTCAATGACCTTGTCATTGGCAAGATAGTAGACCACTCGTCCCTTTCCTGGGAAGTCGACATCAATTCCTGCTTTTCGGCCCATTTGCCGGCACAGGATGTCTTTGGGCGCGACTTTTCCCCTGCAAGAGATGACATGGGAAAGCATTTTGCCATTGGCGACATGATAACTGCGCGGATCATGGCCTTTGACAGGACCCGAGATCCCATGCTTACAGTGCAAGACCGAGATCTTGGCAAGGTGCCACGGGGCGAACTGCTCAGAATCTCTGCAACCCGGGTGCCCCGGCTCATAGGAAAGAGGGGATCCATGATACAGACCATAGAGCAGGCAACTCAGACCCGTGTGCTCATAGGGCAGAACGGGATTGTCGTAGTCACTGGCAGAAATCCAGAAGGCACGATACTGGCAGTCAAGGCAATCAAGATGGTAGAGGAGGAGGCACACACGGCGAACCTTACACAGAGGATAAAGGTTCTGTTGAATGTCCCTGATACTCCTCCGCAAGAAGGAGGCCCTGGTCCTGGAGGAGACGCAAAGCCTGAAGAGGTCGAATCCAGCATTGACGATGTGGAAGAAGAATTGGAAGTTGAAGGTGAAAAATAGATAATGACACAAACAAGAAATCTGATTGATGAAAATGGAAAGAGGACTGACGGACGCACCATAGACCAGCTCCGCGATGTAAAAATCACCGTCGGCACGATAAAAAATGCCGACGGATCTGCTTTCATTGAATTTGGAAAGAACAAGATAGTCGCAGCAGTTTATGGTCCAAGGGAAGTGCATCCGAAGCACTTGGCACTTCCAGACCGGTGCGTCTTGAGATGCAGGTACCACATGTCGCCGTTTTCCACTGATACGCGCAAAAACCCTGCCCCTTCCAGGAGGGAGGTCGAAATTTCCAAGGTCATGAGGGAGGCACTCGAGCCTGCACTCATGCTTGAGGATTACCCGAGGGCTGCAATCGACGTGTTTGTCGAAGTACTGCAGTCGGATGGGGGATCCCGTTGCGCAGGAATCACCGCCGCCTCAGTCGCCCTTGCTGATGCAGGGATAAACATGCGCGACCTAGTTGCAGCGTGCGCAGCTGGCAAAGTGGACGAGCAAATTGTACTGGACATCAATGACACTGAAGACAAGGAAGGTGGTGCCGACCTGCCTGTTGCCTACATGCCCCGGCTAGAGCAGGTAACTTTGCTTCAGCTGGACGGCAAGCTGTCTCAGGAGCAGTTCAACGAATGCATTGACAAGGCTATTTCTGGATGCAAGATGGTTTACGAAATTCAGCGACAGGCGTTGATGCAAAAGTACTTTGGCAATGAAACTGAACTGAAAGAGGAGGCAGCTCCACAATGAGCACTTCAAAGCGCTCAACGATAATCGTGGAACACCTCCGCAGGCAGCAGATGTGGGACGCGCTCGCAAGGGGCAAGCGTCTTGACGGGCGAGATTTTGGCGAGCAGAGGCCACTCGAGATTGAACCCGATGTTATCAAGAAGGCAAACGGGTCCGCCCGGGTGAAATTAGGCTATTCTGAGGTCATTGCCGGTGTCAAAGTCGATACAGGTGAGCCATTTGAGGGACTGGAGAACAAGGGTGCATTGATTGTATCCGCCGAAGTTCTTCCGACGGCATCACCCCACGTCGAGCCCGGCCCTCCTGACGAAGAAGTGGTGGAGCTTGCCAGAGTGGTTGACAGGGGCGTCAGGGAATCAGAAATGATTGATCTCGAGCAGCTGGTGCTTGTCCCAGGCAAGATCGTATACACAATATTCGTAGACTGCAGCGTGATCAACGCGGACGGGAACCTTTTCGATGCCACTTCTTATGCCGTTGTCGCAGCACTGCTAGGGGCGAAACTGCCGATACTTGAGATGCAGGACGGCAAGGTCGTAGACACTGGAAACACAAAGGAGATGCCAATTACCACAACGCCAGTTTCGATAACTGCCGCACGCATTGGCGACCATGTGCTACTGGACCCTACAGCTGAAGAAGAAGCATGCATGGACGCTAGGATTACCATAACGACGAACGAAGATGGCTTCTGCGCAATCCAGAAAGGCTTCACCGGATCCTTTACCGTCGACCAGATCAAAAAGGCATCAGAGACAGCAAGGATTAAAGGACAGGAAGTCCGCGCAAGGTTAAGAGAAGTGAAGTAATAGGTATGGTTAGCAGAACTGGACGTGCCAGAGGATCGACCACGCTCAAAGGCCTCGGGATAAAGTTCGGGGCGACAGTCCGAAAGCGCTATGGCAAGGTGTACCGCACGCTGCACAAGAAGCGCAGATGCCCTTCATGCGGATCGCAGAGATTTAGCAGGGTCGCATCGGGAATATGGAGTTGCCCAAAATGCAACTTCAAGGTCGCATCGGGCGCATACGACGTTGACTTTGAAAAGCTGCACCGCTGAAATAGTCATTTCTGCCAAGTCAAGGCGGATCGCCAGCTCGATCCGCGATGCGCTTTCTCCTGATCTTTCCATACTGCCGGGAAACGGCCAAAGTGCCAAACTGAGCCTGAAAGGGTCAAACATTATTTTGAAATTTGAATCAAGTGATCTCGCTTCGCTGCGCGCAGGCCTGAATTCTGCACTCCTGCTGGCCAGTGCATCCTTTCGGTGCATAACGGTATGATTTTATCCTCTAAGGTTAGGGCTCAGGATATCAAACGATAGAGGTATGCTTTACCGAATTTGTATAACCACGTGAGTTTAACTCAGGCGAATGATTTTATAGCTTGCTGATCTGATCCCGTTCTGTAAATAGCATGAGTGAACAGGAACTTCCGCCCTGGCTCCGAGAGCAGGTCTCAAGGCTTCAGCAGCTTCAGCAGAACCTGCAGGCCATAATGATGCAAAAGCAGCAGCTTGAAGTTGAATCAGTAGAAACTGACAAGGCTCTGGAGGAACTGAAGAAAGCATCGGCGGATGATGCTGTATACAAGAATGCCGGCTCTGTGCTTATCAAGGCTAAAAAAGATGATGTTGTCAAGGAGCTCGAGGAAAGGAAGGAGCTCTCCAATACGCGTGTCATGGTTCTGTCAAAGCAGGAGACACGGGTCAAGGAGAATCTCAAGGAAGTCGAGAACAAGATAAATGAAATGATACGCGGGATGCAGAGCGGGGGAGTTGCAGGCGGTGGTGGCGGGATGGCTCCGCCGGGATCCGGAAGTCCTCCAAAACCCCGCGGCGAATAAAAAATTATACGTGACAGGCACACTATCTAAATTGCATTGCCTGTGAGGGTAGTCGTCGACGAGCGGGAGAGAAACAGCCGAATACCTGAGCTCCTGCAGGAGGCAGGCGCTTCTGTCGATTTTTCACAACTCCCTGTCGGTGACTATATAGTATCGCCTGAGGAAGTGGTCGAGCGAAAAACCGTACGTGACCTTGTAAACTCGATCTATGATGGCAGGTTGTTCATACAGTGCTCCCAGCTTGTCAAGCATTTTCAAAAGCCAATTATCGTCATACAGGGGGACATTGCGGATTTGGAAGCAATTCCTGAAGATGTTGACGAGGAACAGGCCCGGCGACTCGCCGAGCGGATCCCGCTTGCTTACGAGTCGATTGCCGCGGTGATAATGGAATTTCGGATTCCAGTCGTCCACACGCCGTCTGCCGAGTACACCGCTCAGTTTCTAGTTACGCTTGCAAAAAGGAGCCTGAAGGAAGGCAAGACTTCAGGACCGCTACTCCGGAAGATCAAAAAGGAGAACCCTGTATACATCCAGCAGCTATCCGTGCTGTCCTCTGTTCCTGGAGTTGGGGACAAGCTTGCCGCAAGAATGCTGCAAAAGTTTCATACTCCCAGCAGGGCTCTCAACGCTACAGCAGCAGAACTTGCGACCATACCGGGCTTTGGTCTGGCGAGGGCGGAGCGCGTCCGCAGGATTCTAGATTCTGCGGATTCTGTCAGTAAGGTGGTCCAGAGGACACTCTTTGAGCACGAATAGCTTGTCCACAAAGAGAAATCCGACTAAAATTTTGCAAACATAGAGACTACTACTGCGATAAAGAAGATATGCGGCTACCACAAAATTACAGCGGCCTGACTTTCTTGTATTTCCTTCTCAGTCTGTTTCCGCAATATGGGCATTCTGCTTTTCCGGGACCAAACGTCCGGCTGCATCCCGCGCAATAAAATATCCATCTCCTGACCTCCTTGATTCCCTTCCCTGCAGTGGCTGGTTTGACAGCAATTTGGAGCGCCGACGCAACATTAGCTGCTGAATAGTCGTCGGTCACAAGCTGGGCTTTCAACTGCAGGGCAAGTGCAATTATCGACTTGTCTGCTTCAGACAATATTCCGATATCGCCGGTAATCCTGGCGGTTCTGACAACCTCGTCGAGCTGGCCCTGTCCGGGATCGCGGAAGGCGAGCTTCCCGGACTCCTGGAGGGCCTCAAGCGCCGAAAAGCTTGCCTTGATATGCCTTATCTCCTCAAACACTGCCGGTGTGGTATACAGCAACAACTGCCGCTCCTCTTGTTCTCCTGCAGACGACAGAAAAGCAGTGCCTGCATAAAATGCGCCGGCATCAAGGACCAGGCTAGAACGCAAGTTTGGAGAACCCTAATTTGGCGAGCTGCCTCATGCCCTTCTTCTCCAGCCGCAGAAAAGTCGCGTCCTCGGAATACCGCTGGATCCTGATTGGCCGCTCCGGGTCGACTTTGAACGTCTCCTGCCCGTCGATTATGACATGTGTCTCGTGCGAGCTCTGGATAGTGATTTCCTCGACCGGCAGCACGAGCTGCGGCATCCTGTTGACCGACGCGATCGGGCTTATTATCAATGAATTCATGCCTTCGTGGAGGACAGGTCCTCCTATCGAAAATGAGTGGCCCGTGGAACCTGTCGGGGTAGAAATGACGATGCCGTCCATCCTTTGCTTGATCTCATCGCCCATCAGCTTGATTGACATTGCGGGAGTCCGCGTCAGGCTCACCCTTGTAATTAAAATGTCGTTTAGTGCCGGGGGAAATGCCTTGTTGTCAGAAAAGGCCTGGATGCGAATTCGCGAATCGTAAAAGTACCTGCCA